>DATMEC010000173.1:0-5496 GCA_035557125.1 Steroidobacteraceae bacterium | reverse complement strand
TCGCGGGTGATGAAGCGCTTTTCGGCGGTCTTGGTGTCGTCGTACTTGAAGCCGGCGACCCATTCACCCGGCGGCGTCTTCGCTGCGCGCTCGCGCACAGCGTCCTGGATCGCGACGATGGAGCGCAGGTCGCAGTCGATGAAGCGCAGGTGCCGGCGGCCGGAATAAGCCGGGTGGCAGTGCCCGTCGATGAAGCCGGGGACGACCGTCTTGCCGGCGAGGTCCACCTTCTTCGTGCCGGCGCCGGCAAAGTCGAGGATGTCGATTTCGGAGCCGACCGCGAGAATGCGCCCACCGGCGATTGCGATCGCTTCGGCCCGCGGTTGGCTTACATCCATCGTGAGGATGTTGCCGTTGTGCAGGATCAGCTCCGGCCGTTGCCGCAGGATCGCGGCCAGCGCGGGATTGGCGAGTGCGGAGAGCGAGGCGAGACCGCCGGCGCTCTCCAGCAGGCTCCTGCGAGTCACGAGCATGTCGCGGGCTCCTCTAGTCGCGAGCCCCGCGCCATCCCGCACGGGGCCCGCTTCCTGGAACGCGTTCGATCCCTACTTGGCAGGTTCCTTGAGCTCCACCAGGACGACGCTGAGAGGCGTCGTGCCGATGTTCTCGGTCTTGTGGGTGACGGCCGGCTGCCAGCGTGTGCCGCCCTTCTTGATTTCCACGTCCGCGCTCTTGCCGTCTTCGCCCGTCATGCGGACCTTCGCATCCCCAAGCGCATAGATGACGTGGTCGGGATGCGAATGCATGTCGTGCGTCGTCCCGGGCGCATAGCTCACCTCGAGGACCCGTACGCGGTCGTTCTCGAAGATGACCTTGTCTTCCGCGGCGGCCGGCAAGACCAGGCACAGCATTACACCCGCGGCGCCTGCCGCGAGGAATTTCGCTTGCTTCAATTTTTTCTCCCCTGCCGGAAACCCCGGCAGCGCAATGTAAACCTGTTCAGGCCGGGGGAGTTGGGAATATACGGTCGGAAGCCGGATTACTGGTTGCGCCGTGCGACGTCTTCCATGAGCTGGGCGTTCCGCTCCTGGTAGAAGCGGAACAGTTTCGAGAACGCCGGTTCCGAGCCCGCGAAGTAGCCGATCTGGCGCACGTTCACCTGGCCGCCTTCCTCGAACATCTGCCGTACGATCCACGCCGGGTGGGCCGGGTGGTCCTTGGTGGTGAAGACCCAGAACGTGCGCGTGCGCATGTCCGAGAAGACGACGACGTCTTCGCCCTTCAAGATCTCGGCCGTGGCTCCGTAGTTCTGCCGGACCAGCTCGGCGTAACTGGCCCATTGTTCGACGGTGATCTGGGGTGTCGGGTAGGGCTGGAAGTCCTGCGCCGACGCCAGGCCTGCGAGCAGGCTTCCGGCGATGCCCAACGCTCTGTACGACACGCACACATTTGCCCTCGCCATGCGGGAATTATTGCATCGGCTTTCGCCGTTGTCGCGTAAGCCCCTGAAACACTGCGGGAGACTTTGGCGGTCGGGTCCGATACTCCTTGAAGCCCCGTGCGTGGTAGCTTCGGGCTGTCTTGGGTCGTCACGATGGCGGGAGCGAAATGGGCGGAAGGAACGATCGCCAAGGCGTCGAAGCCCGGCCGAAGACGGGCGTCGAAGGGCTCGATGACGTCCTCAACGGGGGACTTGCCCGTAACCGCAGCTTCCTGCTCGAGGGAAGTCCGGGCACGGGCAAGACAACCATCGCACTGCAGTTCCTGCTGGTCGGCGCCGCGGCCGGTGAGCGGGGTTTGTACGTTACGATGTCCGAAACCGAGAACGAATTGCGCACGAGCGCAGCGTCGCACGGGTGGGACCTCGAAGACATCGAGATCTACGAGCTCGCGCCGCCTGAGACGCTCCTGACCGAGGAGCAGCAGCAAAGCCTGCTGTACTCCTCGGACCTCGAGCTCGGGGAGACCACCAAGCGCATCTTCGAGGCATTCGATCGCACGAAGCCGGACCGCGTCGTGCTCGACAGCCTGTCCGAGATCCGCCTGCTCGCCCAGAGCTCCCTGCGCTACCGCAGGCAGATCCTGGCGATGAAGCACTTCTTTGCGCAGCGCGGGGCCACGGTCCTTCTGCTGGATGACCTGACGACCGAAGTGGCCGACAAGTCGGTCCACAGCGTTGCGCACGGCGTCATCCGCCTGGAGGAGCTTGCGCCTGAATACGGCTCGGACCGGCGGCGGCTGCGGATCCTGAAATACCGGGGCAGCCGTTTCCGCGGCGGGTACCACGACTTCGTGATAGAGACCGGCGGCGTCCGCGTGTTTCCGCGTCTGGTGTCCTCCGAGCATCGGCGCAATTTCAAGCGCGATGTCCTCAAGGCGCGAAGCCCCGAGCTGAACAGGCTTTTGGGCGGGGGCGTCGAACGGGGCTCGAGCGTCCTGATTCTGGGGCCGGCGGGTGCCGGCAAGTCCATCATGGCGCTGGCTTTCGTCGTCAGCGCGATCGAGCGGGGCGAACGAGTCGGGTTGTTCGTCTTCGACGAGGAAATCGGCCTTCTCATCGACCGGGCGTTGGGCCTGGGCATCGACCTGGACGCCATGCGCAAGAGCGGAAACCTCTCCCTTATACAGATCGATGCCGCGGAGCTCACCCCCGGCGAGTTCTCGTCCCGAGTCCGCGAACACATCGAGACCTTCGGCGTGCAAACGATCGTCATCGACAGCCTCACGGGTTACCAGGCGTCCATGCCCGAAGAGCGCGCGCTCATCCTGCACATGCACGAACTGTTGCAGTACTGCAACCGCAGCGGTGCGACGACGTTCCTGACCGTCGCCCAGCACGGCCTGCTCGGCGAGATGCGCGCGCCCATCGACCTGACCTACCTCGCGGATACCGTCATCCTGCTCCGCTATTTCGAGGCGCGCGGCGAGGTGAGGCGGGCAGTTTCCGTCGTCAAGAAGCGCACCAGCGCGCACGAAACCACGATCCGGGAGTACCACATACATTCAAAGGGCATCTCGCTGGGCGAGCCCCTGACAAACTTTCATGGCGTGCTGCGGGGCGTGCCTGAGATCGTGGGCGGCGAGCCCAAAGCACGACGGCGCAAGCGGTGATTCCGCACCTTTCGGAACGCGGGCTGATCCTGGCGCCGAATGGGCGCGACGCGCAAGTGGCCACCTCCATTCTCACAGAGGCAAAGATTTACAGCGTCGTATGTTCGTCGCTCCTGGACCTCGTGGAAGGCCTCAGGCGTGGCGCCGGGTTTGCGGTCGTGACCGAGGAATCCTTGCGAACGGCCGACCTTCATCCGTTGGCGGACTGGATTGGAGCCCAGCCCGAATGGTCGGATTTCCCGTTCATCGTACTTACGTTGCGCGGCGGCCTCGAGCGTAATCCGGCCGCGCTCCGCCTACTGCGGACCCTCGGAAACGTGAACTTCCTGGAGCGGCCTTTTCACCCGACCACGCTCGTGAGCCTCGCGCATTCCGCGATTCGCGGCCGGCGGCGCCAGTACGAGGCGCGCGCGCGGCTCGAGGCGCTAGCGGACCTCAACGAAACGCTGGAAGCCCGCGTGACCGCGGCAACCGCCGAGCACAAGGTGCTCGCCGACATCGTCGAGTCCACCGACGCGCTGGTGCAAGTGGTGGACCTCGATTGCCGCATCCTCGCCGTAAATCGTGCGAGCGCCGCAGCGTTCGAGCGAATCCACGGCGTAGGGCCCCGGGTCGGGGATTCCGTCGAGGCCTTGCTGCGTCACAAGCCGGAGGAACAGGCGTCCGCGAAGACATTGTGGTCGCGGGCGCTGGCCGGCGAGGTTTTCACCGAAATTGCACGGGTCCGGGATGCCGGGGGCGGGCGCCGCTACCACGAGATGAAGTTCAATGCGCTGTTCGACCGCGACGGCCGGCGCATCGGCGCCTACCAGTTCACCTACGACGTGACCCAACGGGTCGAGAACCAGGAACGGCTGACCAGCGCTGAAAGCGCCCTGCGTCAGGCGCAGAAAATGGAGGCGGTTGGCCAGCTGACCGGCGGCGTCGCGCACGATTTCAACAACCTGCTGATGACTTTTTCGAGCGGCATGTTTCTGCTCGACCAGCCGATGGATGCCACCGCTCGCCGGCGCGTGCTGGAAGGGATGCGCCGGGCCGTGGACCGCGGCACCTCCCTGACGCGGCAGCTGCTTGCATTTTCGCGGCGCCGCCCGCTGGATCCAAAGACGGTTGACCTCGATGTGCAGCTGCTTGGAATGCAGGAGATACTGCAGCGCTCGCTGCGCGGCGACGTCGAGGTCAACATGGACTTCGACGCGGGGCTGTGGCCCGTGGACGTGGACCCGGGCGAGCTCGAGCTCGCGGTTCTCAATATCTGCGTGAACTCGCGCGATGCAATGCCCGAGGGCGGCACGATCAGGATCAAGGCCAGCAATACGACGAGGCGCGGGTTTTCGACCAGTCAGGATTCAGTGGCGCTGTCGATCGCGGACACCGGTGTCGGCATACCCGAGAAAGTCCTGGCCCGTGTCTTTGAGCCGTTCTTCACGACGAAGGAAGTCGGCAAGGGCTCGGGGCTCGGCCTCGCGCAAGTCTACGGTTTCGTCAACCAATCGAACGGCCACGTGGCGATCGACAGCCGCGTGGGCGCAGGCACGACGGTCACGCTCACTTTCCCACGGTCGGAGCGCGCGGTCGATGAGAGCACGCTCGCGGCGGCAGCGTCCGCCGCAATTGCGCCCCGGCGCCCCGGCGCTCATGCACATTCGCCAGGCGAGGTCCTGCTCGTCGAAGATGACCCCGGGGTCGCGGACCTGACGATTGAGATGCTGAAGGCTTCGGGTTACACCGTCATTCACGTCGAATCGGCGGCATCCGCGCTCGACACCCTGGCCAATGGCCGCGGCATTGATGTCGTGTTCTCCGACGTGATGATGCCGGGAGGCATGAGCGGCGTGGAGCTGGCCCGCGAGATCCGCAAGCGATGGCCCGAGCTGCCGGTGGTGCTGACGACGGGCTACATCGAGGCCGCGCGGACGGCGATGGCAGAGGGCCTGGAAGTGTTGGTCAAGCCTTACCAACTCGAGGCGCTCTCCGCGATCCTGCAGGGCCACATTTCACAGAGGACGGCGCACGCACTGTGAATCCGTATCGGGCCGACGGCCGGGGATCTGTCAGGAACCTTCTGCCGCCTGCAGGATCGATTTCAAGGTCCGCTGAAGATCCGCCTGCGTCGTCGCCCAGCTGCTGACGCTGATGCGCATCGCCTCGCGGCCGCGCCAGCGCGTGCCGCCGCACCAGCATTCGCCGGCTTTCTGCAGACGCCCGATGGTCGCCTTCGTCCGGGCATCGCTGCCGAAGGCGACCACCACCTGGTTCAACACGACCTCGTTCAGGACCTCGACGCCCGCGCGCTGCAGGTCCGCGCCGAGCCAAGCGGCCTGGTCGCAATTGCGGTCAATGAGCCCGGCCAGTCCGCGCCGGCCGAGCGACTGGAGCGCTGCCCAGACGTCGAAGCCGCGCGCGCGCCGCGATCCGTCCGTCGTGAGGTCGATGGGATCCTTG
>DATMEC010000172.1:0-2525 GCA_035557125.1 Steroidobacteraceae bacterium | reverse complement strand
TCGATGGTCGACGGCTCGGCGCTGCTCACGGCCGGGCTGCACGGGCTGCGCAACATCGGCCTGTGGAACCGCGGTCGCGGCGGCAACATGCTCGACGGCGGCGCGCCGTTCTACGACACGTACGAGACCGCCGACGGCCGGTACGTCGCCATCGGTGCGATCGAGGAGCGGTTCTGGGGTGACCTGCTGAAGGTCCTCGATCTCGACCCGTCGTCGGTGGCCGGCCGAAGTGACCCTGCGCAGTGGCCAGCCGTGAGGGAGAAGCTGGCGGAGGTTCTCCGCACCCGGACCCGCGACGAATGGGCGGCGCGCGCCGAGGGGACTGACGCGTGCCTCACGCCCGTGCTCACGCCGGAGGAGGCGGCGTCGCATCCGCACAACGTCGCCCGCGGGACGTTCGTCGACCTGGACGGCCACCGCCAGCCGGCGCCGGCCCCGAAGTTCGACCGCACGCCGCCGGACACACCGAACGCCCCACACGAACCCCGCACCGACACGACGGCGGTGCTGACCTCGCTCGGCTATTCACCGGAGGACATAGAGAAGCTGCGCGCGGACGGCGTGATCGCCTAGCTTTGTCGGTCGAGCCAGCCCATCCGCTGTCGGATCAGGGCCACCCGCTCGGCCATCGGGCGCTGTTGGGCAGCGGTGATCGCGCTCGCCATGTCGCGCAGGAACGGGTCGGGGTCGGCGCTCACCTCCTGGGCCTCCAAGACCGTCGGGAACCCGGCCAAGGCCGGGTCGTCCGCGGTCAGCGCCTCGCCCGGGAGCGGAGCGTCAGGGAAGGCGACGTAGAAGTGCGGCATCTCGTCCAACAGCACGACGGCGTCGTCGGTGCGGCCCAGTTCGGTGACCAACGCCAGCTCCTGCAGCAGGGCGGGAGACTTCGCTCCCGCCCAGATGACGACGCGCTCGGCCAGTCCGATGAGCACGCGCACGGTGTCCAGCCAACCTGCGTTCGGCAGGTACAGCAGCCGTGGGACCCGTCCATGCCCCAAGAACTCCGTGGTCTTGGTGGGGAGATCCAGTGCGGCGGATTTGGTGTTCGCCACCTGCACGACGTTGGTCGCCTCGAACAGCTTGTTCATCACGCGCAGGCCGACCGAAGTCGTGGCGACCTGGATGTGCTCCGGCCCGTCGTCCTGGATGGGGTCCGGATCGTCATCGAAGGCGAACTTCTCGTATGACGAGTCCCGCACAAAGGTTGTGAGGGTGAGTTCGAAGTTGCGCAGCACGAGTACCCAGGGCTCCGCGACGCACGTCGCGTACCGAACGAAGTCGGCCGTCCTGTGGTGGAGCCGGCGAGCCGCGTCGAGGTACCGCCGTGCGTCCACGCGTGTGCCGGGCATGAACAGCCAGCGCAGCAGCCAGGCCAACGGGGTCTGACGCATCTCTCGACGCTTCCGCCGCCGCACCGCGTCGATGTACCCGGTGTTGAACTCCGGTTCCGGCAGGCGCATCGAGTCCAGGATCTCCAGGGCATGCCGCGCGACCAGCAGGCGAGCGCCGAACTGGGCCTCGGCCTCACTGCCCCGCCAGGTGTCTGCCGGGAAGGATTCGACGACTCGCGCGTACTCTCGCCTGGCCGCCGCCTCGTCGCCCAGCTCCAAGAGGCTCTGCGCCTTGTTGAGCATCGCGCCCGCCACGTTCATCCGCAGCCAGTCGTCCTTGCTTCTCGACCACCGCGTGATGACGGCGTCGAAAACCTTGATGCTCCGCCGGGTGCGGCGCCGCCAGGTGCGGGCCGTTCTGCCTTGCGTGTGGAGGGCGCCGAGGTTCGTCAGCGCTCCGCAGAGGGCCAACTCCAGCTCGTTCGACCCGCCACGGGGGACCGCTGCCACTGTTCGTCGCAGCGAGCGGATCGCGCGCATGTTCAGGTTCGCGTCCCGGCCGAGGTCCGCACACATCGCACTGGCTCCCATGACGATCCGCCAGGAGAGCGCGTTGCCGCGTGGGACGAACCTGGCGACCAGCCAGTCGGACAGGCGCAAGGCGTCGTCGAACCGGCCCAGCGACACGCAACGATCGATGGCCTTCGCGACCGCGTTGCACTGCGCCTGCGCGTCCGCCGGATCCGGCCCAGCGGCTTCGACGAGCTCCGGCACGGTCTGCCTGAGCAAGGCGCGCGTCGTTACCACCGAACCATTCTGTCGAGATGTGGGTTGGCGATCAACGTAATCGCAGCTGTCAACGCGTCAGTCGAAGGAGCCGTGGCGGCCGGCGCCGGACGCGAAGCGGGTCAGGCCCGCCGCCGCTTCCGGGAGCACCTCCATGCCGTGGGCGAACTCCGTCGCCATCGGGTCCGGGGCCTCCCACTGCTCTAGCGCCGACGCGCGGTCCGAGCGCATGCACGCCTGCGGAAACTCAGCCAACTGCAGGGCCAGGGCCTCGGCCGCCGAACGTGCCTCGCCCGCCGGGACGACGCGGTTCGCCAGGCCCATCGACAGTGCCTCCGAAGCGGAGACCGCACGCCCCGTCAAGATCATGTCTAGAGCCCGGCTCTGGCCGATCAACCGCGGCAGCCG
>DATMEC010000171.1:0-3451 GCA_035557125.1 Steroidobacteraceae bacterium | reverse complement strand
CGATCCGCCGGCCGTCGCAATGGCCGGCCAGCCCGCGCGGACCAGGATCGCGGCCGCAAGGTTTTCCTTGAGCGGCGCCGCGCCTTGTCCGCCGCGATAGCCGCGCCGATGCAGGCTATCTCCCGACAGGTCGATCGCGATCGTGACGGCGCCGCGCGCGGCGTGTGCATTGATGCGCAACGTCGGCGACTCGCGATCGACCGAGGGACGCTCGCCGCTCCGGTCGCGGAACTGGTCGACGACCGCGTCCTTCACGCGCTGCGCCCCGAACTGCGTGTGCGTCACGCCGGGCACGGCGCCCGAGAAGTCGACGACCAGCGTTCCCGTGGCGTCCATGTGCAGTGCCCAGTCGATCTCGCGCACGCCCGCGTAGAGCGCCTGGGCGTCGGCAACCGGGAAGCGCGCGAGCTGCCACAGCACACGCAGCGCTATGCGCGACCCGACGCAGGCACGGTAGGCGGCCGCGAGGTCGCCCTCGCAGGCGACGCCGCCCTGCACCTCGCGCGCGCCCTCGATGCCGAGCGCCGCGAGCTCCGCGGCGAGCAGGTCCGCCGTCGCCGTGGCCGCCGTGACGAAGAATGGCGCCCGGGTCATCGATCACCCGGCTTCAGCAGCCTCGCCCCGCGCAGGGGGCGGTCGAGGAAGCCGGTGAGGATGCGGTAGACGTCCAGGTCGAAGGGCTCGTCCGCGTAGCACCAGCGGTCGAACGTGTGCGCCTCCTCGACGCCGCGCCAGTCGCGCTCGCGGATGACGATGGGACCGGCAAACGGCCACTCGCGCCGCTTGAGGCCGGCGAGCGCGAGCCGTGCGCGCACGGCGTGCAGCGCGGGCGGCTCCCGCCCCACGCAGACCCCGCGGCAGCGGCCGAGCTGGAAGCCGATGCAGGAGCCATCGCCGTCCTCGATCCCGAGCCACCGGGCGCAGAGCTCGTGCTCGCGCAGAAGTCCCTCGAGCGCGCGCCCGGCATCCGCGCGGCGGCGGAACATGCCGTAGCTCGCGCCGGGGTCGTCGATCGCATCGAGCATCGCGAAGGACGCAAGCGGCATGGCGCCGTCCGCCCGCAGCACGATCGCCCACAACTCGCCGGAATCGCGCAACTTCCGGTTGAGGAGCGGTCTCCGCGCCTTAACCAGGCGCGCCTCGGTCACGAGGGCGCCGAATTCGCCCGCGGTCTCGGTCCACTCGATGCGCCGCACGCGGCGTGCCAGCTCCTGGTCGAGCCCCGCCCTCCCCTCCGCGAAGTGCGCCGGGATTCGTGTCGCCAGGTTCTTCGCCTTGCCGACGTACAGGAGCGCGTCGTCCTCGCCATGGAAGAGGTAGACGCCGGGCCCATCGGGCAGCTCGTCGGCGACCGTTGGGTCGATCTGCGGCGGCAGGCGCGACGCGCCGGTCAGGCGTTGCACGATCGCCGCGAGCTCCTGTTCCGGCCACTTCGCCTTCGCGATGCCGAGAAACTCGGCGAGGACCCGCGCGTCGCCGAGCGCACGGTGGCGCGCCGCGCAGGCGATGCCGTGCCGGTCCATCACTGCATCGAGGCTGTGGCCGCGTTCCGCCGGCGTGAGCGCACGCGAGAGCCGCACCGTGCAGAGCACGGGCGCGCGAAAACGCCGCTCGAGGCGCCGGAACTCGCCGCGCAGGAAGCCGTAGTCGAAGCGCGCGTTGTGCGCGACGAAGAGCCGGCCCTCGACCCGGGCGGCGATGTCGTCGGCGACCGCCTCGAACGGCGGCGCGTCCGCGACCATGTCCTCGGTGATGCCGGTGAACTGCTGGATGGCGTACGGGATGCGGGTGCCGGGATTGACCAGCGTCGAGTACTCCTCGACGACCTCGCCGTCGTCGAGCAGCACAATGCCGGCCTCGATCACCCGGTCGCGCGCCGCGTGCCCGCCCGTGGTCTCGAGATCCACGCAGGCGATCCGGCCTGCGAGCGCGTTCTCAGCCGCGCCCACCGTCCAGCTTCATGAGCGGCGCGTACAGGTCGGGCCGGCGGTCGCGGAAGACCCCCCAGGAATGGCGGTACCGCCGGATCTCCTCGAGGTCGAAGGTCGCCGTGATGACCTGTTCGCTGCGATCGTCGGCCTGCGCGACGATCGCGCCGGTGTGGTCGGCGATGAAGGAATGCCCGTAGAAGGTGATCTCGAGCTTCTCGCCCTTCTCCGTGCCGATGCGGTTCGAGGCGACGAGCGGCATGACGTTCGCCGCGGCGTGCCCCTGCATCGTGCGCTGCCAGTGGTAGCGCGAATCGAGCGACGGGTCCTGCGGCTCGGACCCGATCGCGGTCGGGAAGAGCAGGATCTCTGCGCCCTGCAGGGCCATCGCGCGCGCAGTCTCCGGGAACCACTGATCCCAGCACACCGCGACGCCGGGCGTGCCAAACCGCGTTGGCCAGACCTTGAATCCCGTGTCGCCGGGAGAGAAATAAAACTTCTCGTGGTAGCCCGGGCTTTCGGGGATGTGGGACTTGCGGTAGATGCCCATGATCGAGCCGTCGGCATCCACCATGACGAGCGTGTTGAAGTAGGCGTTCTCAGCGCGCTCGAAGACCGACAGCGGCAGGACGACCTTCAGCTCCCTCGCGACCTTCGAGAGCCGCTGGACCGCAGTGTTCTCCGCGACCGGCACCGCGAGGTCGAAGTGCTTCGCAAGGTGGTCCTTGCAAAAGTACGGCGCCTCGAACAGCTCCTGGATCAGCACGATGTTGGCGCCCTGCTTCGCAGCCTCCCGGACCAGCTTCTCGGCATTGGCGATGTTGGCCTCGCGATCCCAGCTGCAGGCCATCTGCGTCGCGGCGACGGACACCTTCATGACAGGTCGATCCAGGTGGTCTTGAGCTCGGTGTACTTGTCCATCGCGTGCAGCGACTTGTCGCGGCCGTTGCCGGACTGCTTGAAGCCGCCGAATGGCACGGTGATGTCGTCGGCGTCGTAGCAGTTCACGTAGACCGTGCCGGCGCGCAATCGTTTCGCGATGCGATGCGCAGTCGAGATGTCGCGGCTCCAGACCGCGGCCGTAAGCCCGTAGCTGACGTCGTTCGCGATCTTCACCGCCTCCTCGACGTCGCTGAATGCGATCGTCGACAGCACCGGCCCGAAGATCTCCTCGCGGGCGATCTTCATGCCGGGCTTCACGCCGGCGAACACCGTCGGCTCGACGAAGTAGCCGCCGCTGTCCTTGAGTGCGCGCGCACCGCCGAGGCGCACGTCCGCGCCTTCCTCCTTCCCCGACTCGATGTAGCCCATCACGGTGTTGAGCTGCACCTGGTCGACGATCGCGCCGAGCCGCGTCCTTGGGTCGAGCGGGTCGCCGGGGGCCATGGACTTGCCGATCTCGACGATCTTCTCGAGCATCGCGTCCTTCACCGACTCGTGCACGACGAGGCGCGAGGCGGCCGAGCACATTTCCCCCTGGTTGAAGAAGATGCCGTACGCGGCGGCGGTCGCCGCGCGCTCGA
>DATMEC010000170.1:0-3457 GCA_035557125.1 Steroidobacteraceae bacterium | reverse complement strand
CCGGCTCGATGGGCAGCACCCAGTCGGGCCGGGATTCGTACGACGCGCTCTGGTACGACCAGAACGCGGGCTCGCGTGCGCCGGTACCGGGCTCGAACGCATAACGATGATTGGTGAAGCCCCGGATCTCGAGCGGCGCCGTTCCCTCGTTCCGGTACCGTGCCCGCAGGAACAGCCAGCCGGGCCGGCCGGAATAGGCCGTGACCTCGATCGCCTTCACCAGCGAGCCGGACTTGCCGATGAGCGTCGTGCGGCGGCCCTCGCCGAGCGCGTCCTTCACCTCATCGTTGCGCACGGACTGGAAAGCGAACCGTCCCGTTTCCCCGTCATCTGTCGTCAACGACTCCGAATCCGTGAACGGGCCGAGCACGGTTTCGGTGCCCGTCGTCGCGACGACGCGTGACCTCATCTCGCCGTCAAACTCGAGCCGGATGCCGTCGCCCTGGACGGCGGCCGCTCCGTGCCATGCCGCCGGAAAAATCCGTTCGGCATTCTCACGATAGACCTTGTCGATCACGTCGCGTGGCAGCGCCAGCCCCCTGAACGGCGCGTCGAACTCGTCCGAGCGCAGGTGACCGCTGCCGGCGAGGAAGCGCCAGTCCGCGAGCCAGCCCGCGTGCGCCTCGGCGGCGAACTCGGCGTCGGATTGCCCGTCGCCGCGCGCGTAATCCGAACCATAGAGGATCCGATCCTGGAACTCGATGAAAAAGCGCCGCACCTTGTCGCGGTCGCGGCTCGCCTGGAGTTGCAGGTGCGACAGCCGCGCGGCGAGGTCGACGCTCGCGTTCGGGTAGCGGCGCAGGAAGTCCGCGATGCGGTCCACGTCCCACTCGAGCGAAGCGAGGTGGACGCCGACGAAGACGAGCCGCGGGTGCTTGTCGAGCATGCGGTCGCGCGCGGCGACCTGTTCCTCGTGGCTCGGCCATTCCTTTCGGCCAGCCATGTGGTACTGCGGGTGTTCGGCAAAGTACGAACGGTCTCCGTCGATCGTCATCTCGTCGAGCGGCAGCCATGCGTTGCGGGGCTCGCCCTGGTGGCCGAGCACCGGCAGGCCGCGCTGCTCGAGCCAGTCGAACAGGGGATCGAAGCGCGCGTCGTCGATCATGACGGCGCGGTCGTCGGGATCGCGCTGCTGCATGCCAATGTCCTTCCACAACTTGACGGCGACGGCCCCGGCGGCGATGGAGGCGTCGAGCTCGCGTTCGACTTCCACGAGCCAGCCGGGCCTGTCGCTGTGGCCTGCGTCGAATGTCGCGGCGAAAGCGATGCGGTCCGGGTGGGCGCGTACCAGCGCCGCGGCGTCGCGCTGCTGCGCGGCAATCGCCGGAAAGTCGCCGTAGTTGACGTTGATCGTCAGCACGCGGAAGCCGTCCGCCTCGGCGCGGGCGGCGAACGCCGGCATGTCGCCATGCAAGTGCATGTGCACGTCCACCTTCCCGACCGAAGCGAAATCGCCTTCGGCATATGCAGGTGCTTCGGCATTGCATGTTGCCGTGACCAGGAACAGGGCCCACGCGGGCGCAAGACTGCGAATCATCGGGTGACTCCCGGCATCTGGAGTTGTTGCTGCAGCTTCCCGAGTGCAGCGTCGGACAGGGGCGTCCCCGCAAGGCGCGCTGCATACAGCGCGGCGCCCGCAGCTGGCGGGAATTGCGGCGCACGGTACTCGAGGCGCACCGGTGCCGCCGCGAGGCCGGCGCGGAACTCATTCACCATTGCCGGAGCGTTGTCGAACACGCCGCCGCTGTGCGACACCGGCACGGCCTGGTCCTTCGACGCGCCGAGTGCGTGGTGCGTGGCGACGACGCAGTCGATCAGCTCACGCGCCCCGCGCGCGAAGATCGCGGCGGCTTCTGCATCTCCGGCCTGTGCGGCCTCGTGTACGAGTCGCGCGAACTGGGCGAATGCGTCGCGGCGGTCCGCCCGCGCGCCGTAGATGCGCGAGCACAGGTACAAGTCGTTCTCGAGCCCGAAATGTTCTCGCACGAGGCGATGCAGCGGTCCGCGTGCGGCGCGCCCGTCGCTCATGCGCGAGAACAGGTTCATGCCCTCGCGCGCAATCCAGTAGGCCGAGCCCTCGTCGCCGATCAGTTCGCCCCAGCCGCCACACCGCGCTTGGCGGCCCGCGTACTCGCCGTAGGCCATGGACCCCGTGCCCGCAATGACGCTGATTCCGTCGGCGCAGGCGAGCGAGCCCGCCCAGCTGCAGACCATGTCGTTGCCGCAGCGATAGCGGTCTCGCGCCAGGATCGCGGCCGGCAGGGCGTCGAGCGCGGCGGTCATGCCGCCGTCTTCCCCGTAGGCGGGCAACCCGACGAACGCATAGGCGACGTCGCGGGACGTCGCCGCGGCCGTTGCGAAAACCGCTTTGAGGCCTTCGGCCAGCCGCGCACGCGCGGCATCGAGTCCGTCGGCGAGGTGGGCGATCGCGGCACCCACCTGGCTCGCCCGTAACCGCCCTTCCGCGTCGACGATCGCGTAAGCCGTCTTGGTGCCGCCGCCGTCAACGCCGAGGAACATGTCCACCCGCGCCGTTCCAGGGATGGATCGTCACGCCCTGCACGACGCGATTGACGGTGCCGGCCGGGTCGGGCCGGTCCGGCGTCAGCCCGAGCGCCAGCGACTGCAGGAGCGCATACGCCTGCGCAAACAAGACGTACAGGGGCGCGAGCTCGAGGTCCGGCGCTCGCTCCATGGCGGGGATGATGAGCTTTTGGACGCCGCCGACGCCATCCGGCCGCCCGGCAAGTGCCAGGAATCCCCCGGCGCGGCCTTCCCGCTCCAGTTCCCGCAGGAGATCGACGTCGTAGGCCCGCGCGTAGTCGTCGTTCGACAGCATGACGACGACGAGCGTCCGCGCGTTGATGATGGTCTTGGGTCCGTGCCGGAAGCCGAGCGAAGAGTCGGAAACAGCAACGACGCGCCCGTCCGTCAGCTCCAGGAGCTTGAGGGCCGACTCCGACGCCAGCCCGCGCAATTCGTTGCTGCCGAGGTACACGACCCGTTCGAAGCCTTGTGCGACCAGGCGCCCGGCAAGCTCGGTCGCCGGCCCCAGGAGCTTAGCCGCGGCAAGGCCGAGACGCCGGGGCGCGCCGTCGTCCATGAGCCCGAAGGCGAGCGCTCCCGCGACCAGCATCGCGCTGAAGCTCGAGGTCATGGCGAAACCGCGGTCGTGTGCGGCCTCCGGCATCAGCAGCACGTGCGCGTTCGGCTTGCCTTGCGCGCGCGTGGCCAGCGCGCCCTGCGCATTGCAGGTGATGATGAGGTGAAACACGCGCCCGTCGAGGAACTGTTCCGCGAGCTCGACCGCGGCGACGCTCTCGGGGCTGTTGCCGGAACGCGCGAACGACACGAGTAGCGTCGGGCCGTCCGACGGCAGCCGCAGGTCGGGGCCGCTCAGCAGGTCGGTGGTCGCGATGGCTTCGACGCGCCGCCGCAGCCGTGCAGCAAGGGCCGG
>DATMEC010000169.1:0-10571 GCA_035557125.1 Steroidobacteraceae bacterium | reverse complement strand
CGCTCATCCGGATGCAGCACCCGCAACGCATCGGTCCACCCCTGCTTCAGAAGGCGCTCGTACGCGTCCCGGCTCTCCGGCTGGAGCAGCGCGTCGCGGCGCCATGATTTCGGATTGTAGATGTCGAAATCCGTAGGCACTACGTTGAAGTCGCCTGCAAGCACCACCGGTCCGCCTTCTCGCAGCAACGCGCGAGCGCGGCGTATCAGGCGCTCGAACCACGCGAGTTTGTACTCGAACTTCGGCCCGGGTTGCGGATTGCCGTTCGGAAGATAAAGCGATGCGACGACTATCCCGCCGACAGTTGCTTCGATATAGCGGCTTTGAGTATCGCCTCGCGGTAGCGGCAGCCCGCGCCGTCGCTCGACGAGCTCGAAATCCTTGGAGAGGATCGCGACGCCGTTCCAGGAACGCTCGCCGTGCCAGATGGCCTGGTAGCCGGCCGTTTCAATCGCCGCGGCCGGAAAACCACCGTGCTCGGCCTTGAGTTCCTGGAGGCAGACGATGTCAGGCGACTCGCGCCGCAGCCACTTGATGAGGTTCTGGAGGCGACCGTTCACGCCGTTGACGTTGAACGTGGCAATCTTGAGGCTCATGCGATGTCCACGATCTCCGCGCTTCCGTCGCGCAGCGCCACGACGTCCCCGACGTCTTTCCCGATGAGCGCGCGTGCGATCGGCGAGACATACGAGATCTTCCCGGCGGCCGGATCCGCCTCGTCCTCGCCGACAATATGATAGCGGATGCTGCCGCCGTCCGGAATTTCCAGCGTGACGGTCGAGCCGAACCGCGCCTTGCCGTCGGCCGCGACTTGGGGCACGTGCTCGGCCGTGCGCTGCCGTTGGCTCCAATAGCGCAGGTCGCGCTGGATTCGCTGCCGCCCGGCGCGGTCATCGGCTGATCGCGCTGCCGATAGCTCGCCCCGCAGGCGCTCCACCTGTGCCTTGATCTTTGCGAGGCCCTCTGCAGTCACGAGATTGCGGTGTGGACTGACCTGCAGCTCGGCGAGCGGCTCGCCCTCCGCGCCGTCGCCTTCCTTTACGAATGCACGGCTCATGGCGACATGCTGCCTGTTCGCGCGCCGGCCTGACAAATCGCCGTCGGATGTCCCACAAGTGGACCCTCGCACATCCGGCAGGACGCCGCTGTCACATCGGTTAGGCTCTTAGGCCAACTCGTTACAACTCATGGAGGAGAAATTCATGGCTACAGCCAGCGGTCACACATCTGCAATCCGCGCGACCAAGGTCTGCGGGACATCCGTGCACGACAAGTCGGGCAAGAAGATCGGCGAGGTCGAGGACATCCTCCTCGACAAGCTGTCGAACAACATCCTGTTCGCCGTCGTCTCGTTCGGCGGATTCCTCGGCATGGCCGAGAAGTACCACCCGATTCCCTGGTCCTCGCTCAAGTACGACAAGCCAAAAGGCAACTACGTCGTGGAGTTTACCCGGGAGCAGCTCGAGGCGGCGCCGGTCGCGGAGCTCGACGAGCTCACCCGTAACGACGGGCAGGATTTCCGCAACCGCGTCCACGACTATTACAAGGCGCCGCGCTACTGGGAGACGCCTCGCCACTGACCCGCTGACCGCAACGGCGACTGTGGCATCATCATTCGATGCCGCGTCGCCTTGCCCTCAGCCTCGACGCAGTTATCGTGGCCGTGACCTCGGACCAGCCGCGTGTCCTGACCGCGAGCACTTCCCCGGTGGCGGCGCCGGCCCTCCCCTTCGGCCTGCTCGACGCCGACGGCGACGCGACGCTCGAGTTGGGCCTGCGCCGCTGGATCCGGGCACAGACCGGGCTCGCCGTCGGCTACGTCGAGCAGCTCTACACGTTCGGCGACCGTGACCGGCAGCGCACGGGGGACGGCGAGCGGCAACTCTCTGTCGCATACCTCGGGCTCGTGAAGGAAGCGCAGCCCGCACCCGGCGCCGCGTGGGTCAACGGTTACGACCTCCTGCCCTGGGAGGACCGGCGTGCGGGCCTGCCGGCAATCGTCAGCAAGGAAATCCTGCCGGCACTCGCGCGCTGGGCCGGCCGCGACGCGGCGCGCCGCCACCGCATGCAGGCCAACTTCGGCGACCGCCGGGGCTGGGACCCGATCCGTGTACTCGAACGTTACGAGCTCCTGTATGAAGCCGGCCTCGTGCCCGAATTCGAGCGCGATCGCGGCGACCGTTCCGCCCGCACCCCGATCGCCGGGACTGAGCTTGCCCTGGATCACCGGCGCATCGTCGCGACGGCGCTCGGGCGCCTGCGCGGCAAGCTGAAGTACCGCCCCGTGGTCTTCGAGCTCCTGCCGGAAACTTTCACGCTGCTGCAGCTGCAACGGACGGTCGAGGCGCTGACCGGCATGCGCCTGCACAAGCAGAACTTCCGGCGCCTGGTCGAGAGCGGCGACTTCCTGGAGCCGACACGCGGCGTCGAAAAGGCCGCAAGAGGCCGTCCCGCAAAGCTTTTCCGCTTTCGCAAAGAGGTTGTGCGCACCCGCCTTTATTGATATAAAATGCTCACTCCGAGCATAAATGGAGTGAGTGCCTTGAGGAACCTGGCGGGCGTTCTGCCCGATGTCGAGATCGCCGCCATTTCGCCGCTCCTCGCCGAGATCGAGGCGCTCAAGACGAAGCGCAACGCGGTCGTGCTGGCGCACAACTACATGACGCCCGACATATTCCACGGCGTCGCGGACCTGCGCGGCGACTCGCTCGCCCTCGCCCGCATGGCCGAGGAGACCGAGGCCGACGTGATCGTCATGGCGGGCGTGCACTTCATGGCCGAGACCGCCAAGATCCTGAATCCGTCGAAGACGGTCCTGATCCCGGACCTGCGTGCCGGCTGCTCGCTCGCCGAGTCCATCACTGGCGCCGACGTGCGGCTGCTGCGCCAGCGCTACCCGGGCGTGCCTGTCGTCACCTACGTCAACACGTCCGCCGAAGTGAAGGCGGAATCGGACATCTGTTGCACGTCCGGCAATGCCGTCGCCGTCGTCGAGTCGCTGGGCACGGACCGCGTGATCTTCCTGCCCGACCAGTATCTCGGGCGCTGGGTGGCCTCGCAGACCGGCGTCGAGGTCATCCTCTGGGAAGGCAGCTGCATGGTGCACGAGCGCTTCACCGGCGCGCAGCTGCGCGAATACCGCGCCGACCATCCCGGCATCCGCGTCATCGCGCACCCCGAATGCCCGCCCGACGTGCTTGACGAGGCCGACTTCGTCGGCTCGACGGCCGGGATGATCTCTTGGGTCGAGAAGAACCGCCCGCCGCGAGTCGTCATGGTCACCGAGTGCTCGATGTCGGACAACGTCGCCGCCGAGATTCGCGACGTCGAGTTCGTGCGCCCGTGCAACCTGTGCCCGCACATGAAGCGCATTACGCTCGCCGGCATCGCCGACGCGCTGCGCCACATGCGCCACGAGGTCAAGGTACCGCCGGCTGTCGCCGAGCGCGCGCGCCTCGCCGTCACGCGGATGCTCGCGGTCAAGCCGGTGCACGCCGTCAATCCGTGATCGCCGACGATTTCGTCAACGCGCCCGCCGTCGTCGTCGGCGGCGGCGTCGCGGGACTCGCGACGGCCCTCGCCCTCGACGGCTGCGTCGTGGTCGCCGGTGGGCCGATCGGCAACGGCGCGTCGCGCCTCGCACAGGGCGGCATCGCTGCGGCGATCGGTGCCGATGACGCGCCCGCCCTGCATGCCGCAGACACGCTTGCGGTATCCGCGGGGCTTGCGGCCGCCGACGTCGCGGCACTCGTGACCGGGGACGCGCCGGAACGAATCCGCTGGCTGCGCGAAATGGGCGTCGGCTTCGACCTGGGCGCGAACGGCAAGCCTGCGCTCGGCCGCGAGGCGGGCCACCGGCGCCATCGCATCGTGCACGCGGGCGGAGATCGCACCGGCGCCGCCGTCATGCAGTCGCTGGCGGCCGCCGTGCGGCGCCGCCCCGACATCCGTGTGCTCGAGGGCTTCAGCCTCGTCGACATCGTCACCGCCGGACCGCGCGCCGCCGGCGTCCTGCTCGAAGCCCGCGACGGCACCCGCCTCGCCGTCCTCGCGCCGCACGTGGTGCTCGCGACCGGCGGCGTCGGCGCCTGCTTTGAACGCACGACCAACCCGGCAAGCTCCCAGGGTGCGGGCCTCGCCGCCGCGGCACGCCGCGGCGTCGAGCTGGCCGATCTCGAGTTCATGCAGTTTCACCCGACCGCGCTCGCGGTCGCGGGCGATCCGCAGCCGCTCCTGACCGAGGCGCTGCGCGGCGCCGGCGCCGTGCTCCTCGACGACGGCGGCCGCCGCTTCATGCCCGCGATCCACCCGGACGCCGAACTCGCGCCGCGTGACGTCATTGCGCGTAGCGTCGCTGCCCGCGCGCTGGCCGGCAGCCCGGTGTTCCTCGACGCGACCGGGATCGCCGGCCTTGAGGAGAAGTTCCCCGGCGCCTGGGCCATCGCGACGGCCGCGGGCTTCGACCCGGGACGCCAGCCGCTCCCGGTCGCAGCTGCGGCACATTTCCACATGGGCGGCATTGCGACGGACGCCGACGGCGCAACTTCCCTGCCCGGACTCTGGGCCTGCGGCGAAGTGGCCTCGACGGGACTGCACGGCGGCAACCGGCTGGCGAGCAACTCGCTGCTCGAGGGCCTGGTCTTCGGCGAGCGCATCGCACGCGCCGTGCGCGCGGCGCCGCTGTCAGCGGCGCACGGAGCGCTCGAGGTGGCGCACCGCGCGCAGTTACCCGCCACCAGCGATCCCACACGCGTCCAGGCGCTGCGCCGGCTGGTCGGCGAGAGCCTCGGGCCCCTGCGCCAGGGCGCGGCCATGACCGCGGCGCTCGCGCGGCTCGACGCCTGGCGATGCGACTCTCGCGCAGAAGAAGACGTTTCCACGGTCGCGCAGCTCATGCTCACCGCCGCTCTCGGACGCCGCGAATCCCGTGGCGCGCATTACCGGTCGGACTACCCGAAGCCGGCCAATGGCGTTCCGCTGCGTGCCTTCGTAACGCCCCCGACATTGCCGGTCGAGGACCTCGCGCCGGTACGAAGCCGCGTCGCATGACTCTCGAGGCGCCGAACGAGGCGCTGGCGCGAATCATCGACACCGCGCTCGCCGAGGACCTCGACAAGCGCGGTGACGTCACGACGACGTCCATCGTGCCGGCCGGCACGTCGATGACCGGCGTGATCCGCAGTCGCGAGGCCGGCCGCATCGCCGGCGTCGATGCCGTCCGGCTCGTGCTGTCGCGGCTGCCAGAGCCAGCGAGCGCGACCATCGTCGCGGCCGACGGCTCCGACGTCGCCGCCGGCGGAACCGTCGCGCTGCTGACGGGCAGCGCGCGGACGCTGCTCACCGGCGAGCGCGTGATCCTGAACCTGCTCGGACGCCTTTCGGGCGTCGCAACTGCGACCGCTGCGGTGGTGCGCGCCGTGGAAGGCACCGGGGCGGCCATCAAGGACACGCGCAAGACGACGCCGGGATTGCGCCTGCTCGAGAAGTACGCGGTCGCCTGCGGCGGCGGGGTGAATCACCGCTCCGGGCTCTACGACGCGGTGCTGATCAAGGACAACCACATCGGGGTTGCCGGTTCGATCACGGTGGCAGTCGCGCGCGCCCGCTCGAGTCTCGGCGAGCGGTTCCCGATCCAGGTCGAGGTCGACACCCTCGAGCAGCTCGACGAGGCGATTGCCTGCGGAGTGACGTCCGTGCTGCTCGACAACATGGACCCCGAACAGTTGCGGCGCGCCGTGGCGCGTGTCGACCGTGGCTGCCACGTCGAGGCGTCGGGCGGCATCACGCTCGCAAACGTGCGCGCCGTGGCCGAGACCGGCGTCGATTCGATCTCCCTCGGCTGGATCACGCACTCCGCGCGCTCGCTCGACCTCGGTCTCGACGTCGCCTGACGGGCGCACGTGACGGCCAGCCACCGGGTAAGCTGTCGCGATGCCCCGCCCGCGCGTCCGCTCCCTGATCTTCGTCCTGATCTTCGGCTTCGCCTGCACGGGCTACCTGCAACGCCAGGGCATCGGCATTGCGGCCGAACGCATGATGCCGGAGCTCGGCCTGACACAGGTGCAGGTCGGCTGGCTGATCACCGCCTTCCTCTTCTTCTACGCCGTGTTCCAGGTGCCGGGCGCGCTGTTCGGCCAGCGCTTCGGCGCGCGCTGGGTAATCACGGTCACGGGTTTCCTGACCGTGCTCGCGAGCGTCATGACGGCCGCCGCGCCGCTGATCGCGACGACCGCCCTGATGTTCACGACGCTCGTGCTCGCGCGTTCTCTGCTCGGCGTCGCACAGGGCGGCCTCTTCCCGGTCGCGTCCGGCACCATCCGCCACTGGTACCCGGTGACGCGCTGGTCCTCGATGGTCGGGCTGATGGTGACGGGCCTGTGGACCGGCGCGGCGATCGCATCGCCGCTGGTCGCGTCGCTGATGCAGGCCTACGGCTGGCAGGCGGCGCTCCTCATCACAAGCGTGCCGTCGCTGATTCTGGTCGCCCTGTGGTTCGCCTGCGTGCGCGACTTGCCCGAGCGGCATCCCAGGGTGAAGCCCGCCGAGCTCGCGGAGCTTGCGGACAATCCGCCCTATGACGCCGCGGCACCGCTCACCGCGCGCCGCGTGTTCCGCGTGCTGGGCGATCCGCAGATCCTGCTGCTCACGCTGTCTTACCTTGTCATGAACTACGTCTTCTACCTCGTGACGTTCTGGAGCTTCCTGTACCTCGTCCAGGAACGGAAACTCTCTGTGCTCGAGAGCGGCTGGCTCGCCGCCCTGCCGTTCGTCGTCGCCGGAATCGCGTCGGCCGCGGGCGGACGCACGGCCGACCGGCTGCGCCTGCGCTTCGGCGACCGCGGGGGTCCGCGCATCCTGCCGCTCGTCACGCTGCCGCTCGCGGCGCTCTTCCTGTACCTCACGGTGTCGCTCGCCAATCCCTACTGGGCAATCGCGGCACTGTGCCTAGGCTTCGGCAGCGTGGAGCTGAACGAGGGCAACTACTGGGGCGTCGCGATGCGGCTAGCGCCGAACGACTCCATGGCGGCGACAGCGGTCCTCAACACCGGCGGGAACCTCGGCGGCGTGATCGGCACGCCGGTGATCGCGGCGCTGTCCGCCGCCCAGGGCGGCTGGGGCATCGTGTTCGCGACGGGCATCGTCACGTCTGTCGTCGCGGCGCTGCTCTGGCTTACCATCGACCCGGGACGCGGAGAACGGACATGACGGACCTGCAGGCGACCATCAAACCCGAGCGGCCATTCCTCGACTGGCCGGTGGCCATGGAACCGTCCGGCTGGAAGGACGCACGCGTCGCGCTGCTCGGCATCTGTCACAGCGAGCCTTATTCGCACGACCCGTTCCCGAACGACCAGGCGAAAGCGCCGGACGCCATCCGTCGCATGTCGGAAAGCTTCTGCTACAACCCGACGCACTGGGACTTCGACGTCGGCACGGACCTCGCCTCCAGCCTGCCCGCGCACGTGGACATGGGCAACGTCGCTTTCGACGGCGGCGACTACGCGGCCTATGCCGCCGGCATCACGGCGCGCGCGCGAAGCCTCTGGCGGCAGGGCACGCAGGTCATCGTCCTCGGCGGCGACCACGGCGTCACCATCCCGGTCGTGGACGCGCTCGACGCAGTCGGCGAACCCGTGCACATCCTGCACATCGACGCCCACCTCGACTGGCGCGAGGACGTCGGCGGCGTGCGCCGCGGCTACTCGAGCCCGCTGCAATGGGCGAGCAAGGTGAAGTCCGTCTCGGGGATGACGCAGATTGGGCTCCGCGCCATCGGCAGCGCGCGGCAGAAGGAGGTCCAGGCGGCGCGCGACTTCGGTTCCCGCCTGTTCCTGGCCGAGCAGATCCACGCCGAGGGCATGGACCCGGTGCTCGCGACGATTCCGGCCGATCGCCCGGTCTACCTCACGATCGACGCCGACGGGCTCGACCCGACCGAGATGCCCGCCGTGATGGCGCCGACGCCGGGCGGCATCTACTTCCGGCAGCTCGCGCCGCTGTTGCGCTCCGTCGCGCGGCAAAATCGCATCGTCGGCATGGAC
The DNA here is from genome assembly GCA_035557125.1 of Steroidobacteraceae bacterium. Lineage (GTDB taxonomy): Bacteria > Pseudomonadota > Gammaproteobacteria > Steroidobacterales > Steroidobacteraceae > SCUD01. Next base: position 2,529 of record DATMEC010000169.1, on the reverse strand, counting down.
ATCGTCGAGATCGCGCCGTCCTTCGACTTCGCGAACGGGCTGACCTGCATCGCCGCGGGGCGGCTCATATTGAATGTGCTGTCGGCGTCCTGGAGCGAAGGCGGCGCCTTCCGCCGCGCTCGGCACTAGCGCTATCAATCCAGCTTCTTCAGGTACTCCGCCGCAGTCGTGGCCTCGACAGTCGTGTCCGTGTGCTCGGCGATGTACTGCCGGAAATTGACGAAGAACTTCGCGCCCTGCGGGATGCCGAGCTTCTTGTAGGCCGCATCCAGCTTCGCGCTCTCCTCGTCCGTGTGGTGCGCGGGCTGGAGAATCACGAAGTCCCACGACGCCCCGCCCTGGTGCACGAAGAACTGTCGCGGCGGCAGACCCGCCTCGGCGTTCGCCCGGTCTAGTAGCGCGACATGGCGCAGGAACTCCTCGTGCTTGCCTGGCGCGACGCGGAAGGTCTCGATCACCATCTCCTTCGAGTCGGCGAGCGCGGGCGCCGCTGCCAGCAGGCCGGCAACCAGGAACGGAACGATGAGATGCTTGGTCATGATGGCTCCACGTTCATTCCGCCTTCGTACCCAGCACCACGCTGGCCTCGGCACTGCCGGCCCGCTCGTGACTCGCCCTGGCGGTGAGCGTCGTGCCGGCGGGCGCCGCGACGACCCAGTCGGCGACAGCGCGATCGGGCGTGCCGTTCGTGTAAGACCACCAGGTCGCCGTCGAGCGTTGCCCGGTGCGCCCCGCAAGCTGGCCGAGTTGCTTCGAGATTTCTCCCTCGACGAGTCTCGCCCCAGCTGGCAGCTTCAACTGTGCGGAGGCGCCAGCCACCGCCTGCCGATCGAGCGCCATTTGCGAGCCGTGCGTCGGCAGCCACCCGGTGTTCTCGACGACCAGCCGCAGGCGCCACAGGTTCTCGCCGGCGGGCTCGGCCGTGAATGAGCGGACGGACAGCCGCGGGGTGGAAAGGCCGAGATAGATGAGCCATTGCGTGTGCGGCGCGACTTCCCGCTCGAGCCGATCGAATGGCACGTTGTACCAATAGCGGATAAGGTCGAACCCGCCGATCTCCACCGCGCCGAGCTGCGGATGATCGTAGCGCTTCCAGGCGACGAACCCGTCGCCGTCGAGGTGCTTGTCGCTCCAGCGCAGGAGTTTCACCTCGTCTTCGACCGGATGGAAACCCCACAGCCAGGCGGACGCCGTCGTGTTCTCGAGCGAGATGCCGGCCGCCGTCAGCGGATTCCAGAACTCGGTAATGAAGGAGTAGAGGCCCAGCCGGTCGTAGAGCCAGCCAAACGCGCTCGGGATGTGGGTCTCGCGATCCACGCTGCGCAGGTCCAGGTAGGAAATCGCGGTGTACCCGGTGAGCGCCGCCGCCTTTCGGGCGAGCGTTGCGTACGCCTGTCGGTCCGCCTCGGGCAATGCCTCGTTGAGGTTGACCGGAGGCGTCAGCACCAGTCCCCCGAAGGTGTGGCAGGTGACGTGCGCCACGATGTTGGGCCGGCGCGCGATCGCGGCGACGTAAGCGGCGACTTCCGGTTCCGAGGTGGCATACGTGCCGTCGGTCTGGCTGACCGCCGTGCCGCGATCGCCGGGGAAGTTCGCGCCGAAATCGAGCGCCTCGTGCTCGGGCTCGTCGGCGATCGTGGCGCCGTCATAGCCCTCGACAGTCCCTTCGCGCAGCACGCGCCAGAAGTCGCCGCCCGTCTCGTCGGGCGCGCGCGACACGAGCAGGCGCGGATCATCGGGATGCGGCTTCCACGGTCCGTTGGGATCGCGAAGTCGCATGAACACCGTCCGGCCGTCGCCGTCGAGGTCGCGCGGAACGATGCCGTCACCGGTGGGGCCGGGCGGCCACGGACGGTCGACCGAGCGGATGAACCGGCCCTGCGCCAGCGTCGCGTCGACGCCGTCCGGTGTCATCCGGGGCAGCACATAGACCGTGCGAGTGTCGAGGAGCCGCGTCACGCGCTCATCGCTGCCGTACGCGTCGAGCAGCCTGTGGACGAAATGCAGCGCAGCGACGCCGCCCGCCCATTCCGTCGCGTGCATGTTGCCGTCCACGATGAGCGCGGGCTTCTCTTCCGCGGGGCCGGTCGCCCGGTTGCTCAGCGTGAGGAACCACATTTCGCGGCCCTGCGGCGTCTTGCCGAGGCTCTCGAGCTGCACGAGATTGGGGCGTGCGTCTGACCACTGCCGGAGGAGCCGCGTCATCTCGTCATGGCGCATGATGTGGTCGAATGGCAGCGGCGCGACGGGCTCCGCGCCCGCCTGGCCCCAGAGCCCAAGGGTGAGGGCCAGCAGCGCAGCCCTGGTCGCCCGCACCGCCCGGACGCTCAGAACTTGCGCGTGACGCTGCCCGTGACCAGGCGACGCGTCCCGTAGAAGCAATTGGAAGTGCTGCTGCATCGATCGACGAAGATCTCGTCCGTGAAGTTGCTGGCGTTCACCGCGATACGCCAGTTCGCCGTATCGTAATGCAGGATCGCGTCGTACACCGTCACGTCGTCGCTCTGGAACTGGTTGGCGCCATCGCCG
>DATMEC010000168.1:0-3226 GCA_035557125.1 Steroidobacteraceae bacterium | reverse complement strand
GGCACGGCAAGCGACGGGATTTGCGGACATGGACTTCGAGTTCCTGTACGACCGCACGCGCCACCTGCTGGCGATCGGCTTCAACGCCGACGACTCGCGGCGTGACACGAGTTACTACGACCTGCTCGCGTCCGAGGCCCGCTTCACCAGCTTCGTCGCCATCGCGCAGGGACGGTTGCCGCAGGACTGCTGGTTCGCGCTCGGTCGCCTTCTGACCACCGCCGACGGCAAGCCGGTGCTCGTGTCCTGGAGCGGCTCGATGTTCGAGTACCTCATGCCGCAGCTCGTGATGCCGGGCTATGACGGGACGCTGCTGGACCAGACTTGCAGGGCCGCGGTCGCGCGCCAGATCGCCTACGGCCGGCAGCATTCGGTGCCATGGGGCATTTCGGAATCCGGGTACAACGTCGTCGATGCGAACCTGAACTACCAGTACCACGCATTCGGCGTGCCGGGACTCGGCCTGACGCGGGGGCTGGCAAAAGACCTGGTCGTCGCACCGTATGCGTCCGCGCTCGCCCTGCTGGTCGCCCCCGTCGAAGCCTGCGAGAACCTCGACAGGCTGGCGGCCCTCGGCATGGAAGGCCCGTTCGGGTTCTACGAGGCCGTCGATTACACGCCCGCGCGCGTACCGCGCGGACAGGCAAGCGTGATCGTGCGGTCGTTCATGTCGCACCACCAGGGCATGAACCTGCTGTCACTGTCGAACGTGCTTCTCGGACGGCCCATGCCGCGGCGCTTCGAGTCCGATCCCGCGTTCCAGGCCACCCTCATGCTCCTGCAGGAACGGGTCCCGAAGACTTCCACTTACCACACCCACGTGGCTCATCACGCCGAGGGGCACGCCTTCTCCATGCCTGCCGATGCGTCGATCCAGGCCCCGATTGCGGCCGACACGTCGACGCCAGAAGTGCAACTGCTGTCGAACGGCCGGCTCCACGTGATGGTCACCAACGCAGGGGGTGGATATTCGCGCTGGCGGGATCTCGCGCTCACCCGCTGGCGCGAGGACACCACCTGCGACAACTGGGGTTCGTTCATTTACCTGCGGGAGGTGGCCAGCGGCGAGTACTGGTCGGCGACGCACCAGCCGACACTGAGGCGGGCGGAAAGCTACGAGGCGATGTTCACCGAAGGTCGCGCCGAGTTCCGCCGCCGCGACCTCGACTACGAGACCTACACGGAGATCGTCGTTTCGCCGGAGGACGACATCGAGCTGCGCAGGCTTCGCCTGACCAATCATGCGGGGGTGCGCCGGACGATCGAGGTCACGAGCTACGCCGAGGTGGTGCTGGCCCCGCAGGCTGCTGACGCCCTTCAGCCGTCGTTCGGCAACCTCTTCGTGCAGACCGAAATCGTGCAGGAGCGCCGCACGATCCTGTGCACGCGCCGGCCGCGATCCGCCAGCGACCCGACGCCGTGGATGTTCCACCTCGTCGCACCGCACGGCCCCATCGTCGGCAAGCCGACCTTCGAGACTGATCGGACCCGTTTCCTCGGGCGCGGCCGCACGCCCGCGGCCCCGATCGCGCTCGAGGGCGACACGGCGCTATCCGGCAGCGACGGATCCGTGCTCGAGCCGATCGTTGCGATCCGATGCCGGGTCGAACTCGATCCCGGCGAGTCGGCGACGCTCGACTTCGTGTCGGGAGCCGCCGATTCGCGCGATGCCTGCCTCGCGCTCGCCGCCAAGTACCGGGACCGCCATCTCGCGAACCGCGTCTTCGACCTGGCCTGGACCCATGGCGGCGTGATGTTGCGACAGATCAACGCGACGCCGGATGATGCCCGAATCTACCGCCGGCTTGCCGGTCACGTGGTCTATGCGAACGCGGCGCTGCGCGCCGACTCCGGCGTGCTGATGCGCAACCAGCGCGGGCAGTCTGGCCTCTGGGGATACGCCATTTCCGGCGACCACCCGATCGTGCTGCTGAAGATCGCGGATTCCGCGAACATCGAGCTCGCACGGCAGCTGATCCGCTGCCACGCCTACTGGCGCCTGAAGGGCCTTGTCGTCGATCTCGTGATCTGGAACGAGGAGCACATCGGCTACAGGCAGCGGCTCCAGGACCAGATCATCGGGCTGATCGCGACCGGCGCGGAAGCGCACGCCGTCGACCGGCCAGGCGGGATTTTTGTCCGCTATGCCGAACAGATTGCCAACGAAGACCGCGTCCTGTTGCAGGCCGCGGCACGTGTCGTCATCTCCGAGGTCCGCGGGAGCCTGGTCGAACAGGTGAACCGGAGAATCCTCGTCGACAAGAGCGTGGCCCGGCTATCGCCGACCCGGACGCACCGCCCTGAGCCGCAGGCGCCGCCGGAGCCGACAACTGCGGACCTCGTGCTCGGCAATCACCTCGGTGGATTCACGCGGGACGGCAGTGAATACGTCATCACGACGTCGGCATCGCAGATGACGCCAGCACCCTGGGTCAACGTGCTCGCGAATCCCGCCTTCGGGACCGTGCTCTCGGAAAGCGGCGTCGCCTACACCTGGCACGAGAATGCGCATGAATTCCGCCTGACGCCCTGGAGCGGCGATCCGGTCGGGTCGACCGGCGGCGAGACCATCTACCTGCGCGACGAGGAAAGCGGCCACTTCTGGTCGCCGGCGCCCTTCCCGGCGGGCGGGGCGATGCCGTACCGCACCCGCCACGGATTCGGCTACAGCGTTTTCGAGCACGCTGCCGACGGCATCCATTCCGAGCTGTGGGTCTACGTGGACATCGAAGACCCGGTCAAATACTCGGTGCTCAAGGTGCGCAACGGGTCCGGCCGCACGCGACGCCTGTCGGCCACCGGGTTCGTCGAATGGGTGCTCGGCGACCTGCGGACGAAATCCGCGCCTCATGTCGTCACCGAGATCGACCCCGCCAGCGGCGCGCTGTTTGCGCGAAACGCCTACAACAGCGAGTTTGCGGGCCGGGTCGCCTTCCTCGACGTCGACGATCTCGCGCGGACCCTCAGCGGCGACCGCACCGAATTCCTCGGCAGGAACGGGACTCTCGCGAACCCCGACGCCCTCGCGAGGTCGCGGCTTTCCGGCAGGCTGGGCGCGGGACTCGATCCCTGTGGCGCCATACAGGTGCCGTTCGAGCTCGCCGACGGCGAAGAGAGGCAGATCATTTTCCGCCTCGGCGCCGGACGCAGCGTCGAGCAGGCGCGCGCGCTCGCAAAGCGGCTGCGCCAGTCCGGCTCGGCGCGCGCTGCGCTCGACAACGTGCAC
>DATMEC010000167.1:0-18925 GCA_035557125.1 Steroidobacteraceae bacterium | reverse complement strand
GTGCTTGTGGCCGGCCAGGGCGCCGTTGCGCGCAAGGCGCGTCCGGCACCATCCGAGGCGGATGCCCGCCGTTGCCGTCTCGGCAGGCCAAGCCGGCCACGACGAGACGGATACGATGCGTGTCGGCCGTGGATCGCGCGGTGGGCGGTAGCCGCGCTCGCCGGGTCCGCGCGTCAGGACGATCTTCACGACGCATTGCGACTCGGTCGCGACTCTCGTGATGTCCCCTCGCAGGGCATCGAGATCCGGTGCCGGGAAGCCGAGTGCGCGGGCACCGCCCGCCAGGCGCTCGAAGTGCCAGTCGAGGAAACGCGGACGCCCGCCCACGATCGCGATGGTCTCGAAAAGCCCGTCGCCGTAGAGCAGCCCGCGATCGAGCGGATCGAGCGCCTCGCCGGCGCGGCCGTTGACGAGAACGCGCGTCATTGCGCGCTTCCGAGCGCGCGCAGCAGGCCCCTTGCCTTCGCACGCGTTTCCTCGAGTTCGCGCAGCGGATCCGAGTCGGCGACGATGCCCGCGCCGGCGCACAGTTCCACCTCGCCGTCCTGGACTGTCATCGTGCGGATGAGGATGTTCAGGTCGAGGCTGCCGTCGAGCGCGAGATAGCCCATGGCGCCGGTGTAGGCGCCGCGTCCCCGGCCCTCGAGATCCCCGATCAGCTGCATGCAGCGCACCTTTGGGCAACCGGTGATCGTGCCGCCCGGGAATAGCGCGCGCACGACGTCGCCCGGCTCGACGTCCGTGCGCAGTCGCCCGCTCACGTTCGACACGATATGGTGCACGTGCGCGTAGCTCTCCACGACCATGAACTCGTCGACCCGCACCGTTCCGGCTTCACAAAGACGGCCGAGGTCGTTTCGCTCGAGGTCGATGAGCATCACGTGCTCCGCCTGTTCCTTTGGGCTATCCGTCAGCTCCGCGATGGCGGCGGTGTCGGATTGGCCGCGCCGCGGGCGGGTGCCGGCAATCGGCCGCGTGTCCACGTCGCGGCCCCGCACGCGCACCAGGCGCTCCGGAGAGCTGGAGAGTATCGAGAAGGCCGGCAGCACGGCTGAACCGGCGAAGGCACCGGGATTGGCTGCGCGCAGGCGCCGGTACAGGTCGGCGGTTCCGGTGCCCGCTGGCAGCGGCACGCGCCAGCAACGCGCGAGATTGGCCTGGTACACGTCCCCAGCCGCAATGTGCTCGAGCACGCGGCGGCAGGCCTCGAGGTAGTCCGTCGGCTCGTCCTCCACCAGCGCACTCGCCGCAGTCACGGCGGTTTCGGGGACCTCTGCCCGCTCTGCCTCGAATTCAGCGGCGAGCTGCGCCGCATCGGCCTCGGCTTCGGGCTCGGCCACCACGACGCTCCGGCCCGTGGCATGGTCGTGCAGGAGCGCAGCGCGCATGCGCCAGGCCAGGGCCACGATGGGCAGCGGCGATGGCGGAAGGCGCAGCGTCGGCTCGATCTCCTGGGCGAGCTCGTAACCGAGATACAGGAACCAGCCGCCCGCAAACGGCCAGGGCGTGGGCGCGGCCGGGCCGCGTTCCGTTCGCCACCACGCGTTCAGCCGGTCGCAAAACCGGTGGGTCGTGCCCGGACCGTCGAGTCGCCCATCGCGTTCGAGCGCCAGGCGTTCGCCGGGCGCCGCCAAGAGAATGCTGAAACGCCCGAGCGGGCCGCCGATCGCAGCACTGTCGAGGAGCACGGGGTAACGCCCGGGATGACGAGCATGGAGCGCCAGCAGGCGCTCCGTGGCGTCCGCCACCGCCGGGAGTTCCCGCATCACGGTACGGGGCACCGCATGGCCCCACTCAGCGCAACGCGCGGAAGACCAGCGTGCCGTTGGTGCCGCCGAAGCCGAAGGAGTTGCTGACGACGGTTTCGACCTTCATCGACCGGGCCGTGTGCGGCACGTAGTCGAGGTCGCAGCCCTCGCCCGGATGGTCGAGGTTGATCGTGGGCGGCGCGACCTGGTCGCGGATTGCGAGCACGCTAAAGATGCCTTCCACCACGCCGGCAGCTCCCAGCAGGTGCCCGGTCATCGACTTGGTGCCGCTGACCGCGAGCTTAGCGGCGTGCGCGCCGAACGCGTTCTTCATCGCGGTCGTCTCGGCCACGTCGCCGAGCGGCGTCGAGGTCGCGTGGGCGTTCACGTGCTGAACCTCGTCCGGGTTGATGGCGGCGTCGCGCAGGCTGTTCTCCATCGAAAGCCGGGCGCCGGCGCCGTCGTCGGGCGGCGCGGTGATGTGGAAGGCGTCGCCGCTCATGCCGAAGCCGACCAGTTCCGCGTAGATGCGCGCGCCCCGCTTTCTCGCCGACTCGTATTCCTCGAGCACCATGGCACCGGCGCCGTCGCCCATCACGAAACCGTCGCGGTCGCGATCCCACGGCCGGCTCGCTTTCTCGGGCTCGGCGTTGCGCGTCGACAAGGCGCGCGCCTGGCAGAAGCCGCCGACCGCCGTCGGCGTCTGCGCCATCTCGGCGCCGCCGGCGATCACCGCGTCCGCGTCGCCGTACTGGATCGTGCGCATGCCGATGCCGATCGCATGGGTCGAGGTCGTACAGGCCGTGATGACGGCGAGGTTCGGCCCGGTGATCCCGTACATGATCGACAGGTGGCCCGAGATCATGTTGACGATCGAGGCCGGGATGTAGAACGGCGAGATCTTCTTGGGACCCTTGGCCTCGAGGTACTTGGCGTAATTCTCCTCGATCGTCGCGAGCCCGCCGATTCCGGCGCCCATGACGAGGCCGATGCGCGCGCGATTCACGTCGGTGACCTCGAGGCCGCTGTCGGCGATCGCCTGTACGCCGGCCGCGACGCCGAACTGCATGAACAGGTCCATGCGGCGCGCTTCCTTGGCCGGCATGTACAGGGTCACGTCGAAGTCGCGGATGCTCCCGGCGATCGTGCTCGGGAATCCGGTCGTGTCGAACCGCGTGATCGGGCCGATGCCGCTCTTGCCTGCGAGCGCGGCCGACCAGCTGTCGGCGACCGTGTTGCCGAGCGGCGAGAGCATGCCGAGACCCGTGACGACGACGCGTCGCTTGCTCAAGGCATCAACCTCTGGCTGGCGTGGGGCGGCCATGGCAGCGACCCCGGCCGCGGGGCCGGGGCTCGCACGCCACAAGCCTCAGGTCTTGGACTGGTGCTGGACGATGTAGTCGATCGCCTGCTGCACCGTTGTGATCTTCTCGGCATCCTCGTCCGGAATCTCGGTCTCGAATTCCTCTTCGAGCGCCATCACGAGCTCCACGGTATCCAGTGAGTCGGCACCCAGATCGTCCACGAAGGACGCGTCGCTGGTGACTTCTTCGTCCTTAACCCCGAGCTGCTCGGCGACGATCTTCTTGACCCGTTCTTCGACTGTGCTCATCGGTTTGATGTCCCTCACCTTGTAATGCCCAATGCGGCGCGAGCCGGCTGGGGGTCGCCATTCTATGCCACGGACCCCCCACTGGCTACCAGACGCCTTCCTTACGCGCTGTTTTGCATGACCTTTTCACGCCATGTGCATGCCGCCGTTGACGTTCAATGTCTCACCCGTGATCCAGGCGGCTCCCGGGCTCGCCAGGAAACACACGGCTTCGGCGATATCGGCGGGCGCCCCGAGGCGCCCGAGCGGAATCTGCGCGGCCAGCGCCGTGCGCTGCTCTTCCGTCAGCGCTTTCGTCATGTCCGTGTCGATGAAGCCGGGCGCCACGACGTTTACCGTGATGCCCCGGGATGCGACCTCGCGCGCCAGCGAGCGCGTGAAGCCGCCGATGCCCGCCTTGGCGGCGCAGTAGTTGGCCTGCCCGGGGTTGCCGATGAGGCCGACCACCGAGGCGATGTTGATGATGCGGCCGCGGCGCGCCTTCATCATGCCGCGCAGCACGGCCTTGCTGAGCCGGAACACGGAGCCGAGGTTCGTTGAAATGACGGCGTCCCAGTCCTCCGGCTTCATCCGCAGCAGCAGCGTGTCCCGGGTGATGCCGGCGTTGTTCACGAGGATGGTCACCGGTCCTTCCTTCGACTCGATCTCGGCGATGACCGCGTCGCTCGCCGCGCCGTCAGCCACGTCGAGGATGAGGCCGCGGCCGACCGCGCCCGCGGACTTAAGCGCCTCGTCGATGGCCTGCACACCGGCGCTGCCGGTCGCGGTGCCGATGACGGTGGCGCCTGCGCTGCCTAGCGCAAGCGCGATGGCACGACCGATGCCGCGCGAGGCACCGGTCACGAGGGCGATTTCGCCTTGGAGCGGCTTCGAAGTCATGACGCGGCTTCTCCCCTTCCCGCCGCCAGCGCGGCTTCGAGCGATTCCGGCGATGCGATGGCCTGCAGGTCGAGGTCGCGCCCACCCGGCGCCCGGCGCGCGAGGCCCGTCAAAACCTTGCCGGGTCCGCACTCGTAAAGGCGTGCGGCACCCTCGCCCGTCATCGCCGTCACGATAGCGGACCAGCGCACGGGATTGAACAACTGGCGATACAGGCCGTCGCGGATCGAATCCGCATCCGTGTAGACGCCCGCGTCAAAGGAGCGCACGCGCAGGGCCGGCGCATTGACTTCAAGCTCCGCAAGGCGCCCGCGCAGGGCTTCCGCGGCGGGCTTCATCAACGCGCTGTGGGAGGGCACCGAGACCGGCAGCGGCACGGCGCGCTTCGCGCCACGGGTCTTGCAGGCCTCGATGGCGCGGGCGACCGCCGTGGCGTTGCCTGCGATGACGAGCTGGCCGGGCGAGTTGTAGTTGACTGCCTGTACGACTTCGCCCTGCGCTGCCTCGGCGCAGGCCGCTTCGACGGCAGAGTCCTCGAGTCCGATAATGGCAGCCATGGCGCCGGTCCCGGCCGGGACTGCGCGCTGCATCGCCTCGCCCCGAAAGCGCACGAGTGCGATCGCGTCCCTGAATTCGAGTGCGCCGGCCGCGACCAGCGCACTGTATTCGCCGAGGCTGTGGCCGGCCACCATGTCGGGTGCCGTACCGCCATGCTGGATCCAGGCACGCCACACGGCGATCCCGGCTGCCAGCATCGCCGGCTGGGTCCGCTCCGTCTCCGAAAGGCGTGCCTCCGGACCCTCCTGGCACAGGGCCCAGAGGTCGTAGCCGAGCACGGCCGAGGCCTCGCTGAAGGTTTCCCCGACGACCGGCTCCGCCGCCGCGAGCGACGCCAGCATGCCCACGGATTGCGAGCCCTGGCCCGGAAACATCATCGCCAGCTTCAAGGGAGCCTCCCGCGACCGGAATGGTCCGATTATAGGTTGAGCGCACTGTCACACCGGGAGCGAGTCCGGGCGGGCACCGGGAGACGCTCTGATATCATTCGGGCCACCATGGAGAGGCGCATCATGCTGATTTCACGTCGAGATTCCGGCTTCACCCTGATCGAGATCATGGTGGTGCTGGTCATCATCGCCATCATGACGGCGCTGATCGCCCCGCAGATCATGGGCCGGGTGGACGAGGCCCGCGTGACCGCCGCCAAGCAGGACATCCGCACGCTGGAAACCGCCCTCGACTTCTACCAGATGGACAATTTCCGCTATCCGACGACCGACCAGGGCCTTGGCGCCCTCGTCGAGAAGCCGGAACCGCCGCCGCCGAACTGGCGGACCGGCGGCTACCTCAAGGCGACGACCGTGCCAAAGGACCCCTGGGGCAACGAGTACCGCTACCTGCAGCCCGGCACGAAGGGCGGCGCGTACGACCTGTGCTCGCTGGGAGCCGACGGCGAGCCGGACGGTGAAGAGACCGACGCCGACGTGTGCAGCTGGAACCTCCAGTGAGCGCCTGAGGGCTGCGGGCGATGCACATCGCCTCACCGCGCCGCGCCATGCGCGGCATGACGCTGATCGAGATCCTCGTCGTCCTGGTCATCATCGGCATCCTCGCCATGCTGGCCACGCTGTCCGTCGGGATCCTCGGCGAGGACCGCCAGATCGAGGACGAAATGAGGCGGCTCGCGGACGCCATCGCGCTGCTGCAGGAACAGGCACAGCTCGAGGGCCGCGACTACGGCATCCTCCTCGAGACCGCGCGCTACGAGTTCCAGCGCTTCGACGCCTTCGAGCAGCGGTGGAAGCCCGTCGAGGGCGATTCCGTCCTGTCGGCCCGGGAGCTGCCGCCCGACCTCGCTTTCGAGCTCACCCTGGAGGGCCGGCCGGTGCTGCTGCGCCGCGAGCGTAACGAGGATGCGCGCTTGCCGCAGCTCGTCGCCTGGGGCAGCGGCGAGATGACGCCGTACCGGCTCACGCTGGTGCGCAGCGGCGGTGCACGGATCACGCTGGTCGGGGGCTTCGACGGCAGCATCGAGATCGAGCGCGGCGATGCGAAGCCCTGACTCGCGCGGGTTCACGCTCATCGAGGTCGTGGTCGCGCTCGCGATTCTCGGCATCGGCATGCTCGCGGTGTTCAAGACCATCGGCGACACGGTCAACAACGTGGAAGTGCTGCGCGACCGCAGCTTCGCCGAGTGGATCGCCGACAACCGCATCACCGAGATCCGCCTCACCGGCGAGATGCCCTCGGTCGAGGAGACTGCGGGCGAAGTCGAGTTCGCCGGCCGGCAGTGGCACTGGGTCACCACGATCTCGCAGACCCAGGTGCGGGGCCTGCGCCGCATCGACGTCAGCGTACGCCGCGACGAGGACCCGGAGGATTCGTCCCTCGTCACGCTCTCGGGATTCGTCGGCGCGGTCGCAACGGCCGCTCCGCAAGCGAACGACGACTGGTACGCCGACCTCGAGCCCGGAGACGGGGACGGCGATGGGGACGGGGACGAAGACGACGAGGACGACGAACAGGTCCCGCCCGACGACGAGGAGGAAGGCGTCGAATGAACGCCCGGTCCCGCCAGCGCGGCTTCACCCTGATCGAGATCCTGGTCGCGACCGTGATCCTCGCGGTGATGGGCGTGATGGCCTACCGCGGCATTGCCGAGGCGCGCGTCGCGGTCGGAAACGCCGAAGGCCACCTCGACCGCCTGCGGCAGGTGCAGCGCACCATGCAGATCGTCGTCACCGATTTCCGGACACTCACCCGTCGCAAGGTCCGCGAACCGATCGGCGACGGCTTCCGCGCGACGATCGTGCGCGACCCCAACGCCCTGTCGCTCGTCGAGCTGTCGCGCGGCGGCTGGCCGAACGGCGCCGGCACGCCGCGCGGCACGGCGCAGCGCGTCGTCTACCGGCTCGAAGAAGGCAAGCTCATCCGCGAGCACTGGACCGTCATGGACGCGACGCTCGCGACGCCGCCGCTGAAACGCGAGCTGATCGACCGCGTCGAGCGCGTGGAACTGCGCTACATGAACGACGGGCGCGAGTGGATCGCCGAGTGGCCGCCGTTTGGCAATGTCGGTGATTTCGGTTTCTACCAGCGGCCGCTTGCGGTCGAGATCACGATCGTGCTCGAGGACTGGGGCGAGATTCGCCGCATCGTGGAGGTCCCGGGGTGAGGCAGCGCGGCGTCGCATTGATCACCGCCATCGTCGTCGTCGCGATCGCGACGGTGCTCGCCGTGCGCATCGGCACGCGCGCGGCGATGGACCTGCGCCGCACCGCGGGGCTCGTCGCGCTCGACCAGGGATGGCACGTTGCGCTCGGGGCCGAGGCCTGGGCCATCGAGATGCTGAGCGAGGACCACAAGGACAATGCGGAGTTTGATCACCTCGGCGAAGCATGGGCCCAGCCGCTGCCGCCGCTGCCGGTCGACGGCGGCGAGCTGCGCGGAGCGCTCGAGGACATGCAGGGACGCTTCAACCTCAACAACCTCGTCGGCCCCGAGCGCGAGCCCGACGTCGCGAACGTCGAGCGCTTCCAGCGCCTGCTCCTGCTCGTCGGGGCGCAGCCGCGCTGGGCCGGCATGATGGCGGACTGGATCGACGAGAATTCGATGCCGGAACAGGATGGGGCGGAGGACGGCACGTACCTGTCGCAGAACCCGCCGTACCGCACGGCGAACGGGCTCGTCGCGACGACGACCGAGATGATGGCCCTGCCCGGCATGACGCGCGACGAGTTCGAGCGAATTCGCCCCTATGTCGCGGCGCTGCCGGCCGGAACGGCGATCAACCTCTGCACGGCCAAGGCGCCCGTCCTGGCGGCGCTCGCCGAGACCGGCGGTGCAGAGTTCACCGAGGAGTTGCTCGCCACCAACCGCAAGGAAGGCTGCTACCCGACCCAGGAGTTCCTGCCGAGCATGGTCGGCGACCCGCTGGCCCAGGACCTCATCAATTCGAAGACAGTTACCGAAACTACGAACTGGTTCCGCGCCGTGACCGCCGTGCGTATTGGCACCTCGGAATTCACGCTGTACAGTCTGATCAACCGCAATGAGAGCGACACCGCCATCCGGACGGTCGTGCGCTCTACGGGCACCGAGTAGCCGAATGAACCAGTTCCTAGTCCTGCGGATCTCAAGCCCGTACAGCTGGGTGGTAACCGGCGCGGACGGCGCGCGCGTCGGCCCGGTGGCGACGGGCGACCTCGCCGATGCCGCGCCGATCGCGAAGGAACGGCCGGTCGTCGTCGTTGCGCCCGGCTCCAGCGTGACGCTCGCGCGGCCGGAGCTGCCCATCAAGTCCGGCGCCAAGCTCGCCCAGGTCGTGCCGTACGCGATGGAAGAGTCGCTGGCGGGCGAGGTCGAGAACTTCCACTTCGCGATCGGCTCGACCGACGCGGATGGCAGCACGCAGGTCGCGGCGATGCGCCGCGAAGAATTGCGCTCCTGGCTCGACGCGCTCGCCGCCGCCGGCATCGCGCCGCAGGCGATCGTGCCGGACACGCTCTGCCTCCCGGACAACCCCGGCAAGATCGTCGCGGTCATCGACTCGGGGCTGCTCCTCGTGCGCGTGCCGGGGGAACTGCCCGTCGCGCTCGACGCCGAGCCGATCACCGAGTCGTTCACGCTCGCAGGGCTCGAAGGCGAGGACCGCCACGTCGAGCTCTTCGTTTCGCAGCACGACTGGCAGCACTCGCGCGAGATGATCGAGGCGTTGCGCGAGGTGACGGGCAGCCTCGACCTTCACATCCTGCCCGACGGCGCGCTGCCGCTCCTCGCAGCGACCGCGGTGAAGCCGGAAACGCTTTCGCTGTTGCAGGGCGAGTTCCAGCGCCGCACCGGATGGCGCGCGGAGTGGCAGCGCTGGCGCGTCGCCGCGTTCCTCGCGCTCGCGGCGCTGGCACTTCACCTCGGCGTTCGCGCCTACGACCTCGTCCGGCTGCACAACGAGGAGCAACGCCTCGATGTCGCCATCGAACAGGCCGCCCGCATCGCGCTGCCGGACGCGGAGCGCATCGAGGACGCTCGCGCACAGGTCGAGCAGCGGCTCGCAGGCTCGGGCGGCGGCGATCCCGGCGGCCTCCTCGCCCAGCTCGCGGCGGTCGGCGGCGCGCTCACCGGAGCGCCCGGACCGACGCTCGAATCCCTCGGCTGGCGCGAGCGTTCGCTCGAGCTGCAGATCGTGGCGGCCAACACCGACGCCATCGCGCGCTTCACCCAGGGCGTCACTGCCCGCGGCATGAGCGCCGACGTCGCCTCCACGACCAACAGCGAGAAAGGCGTCGAAGCCCAGGTGAAGATCTCCGCCGCCGGTGCCGGGTCGTGAAGCTCCAGGACTGGTACCGCGACCTGCCCGAGCGCGACCAGCGAATCGTCCTGTGGGGCGGTGCCGCGGCTACGGTGCTGCTCGTCGCCCTGCTCGCCTGGCAGCTCGGCGCTTCGGTCGCAAGCGCGGAAGCGCGCGTCGAGCGGCGGCGACAGGACCTCGCGTTCATCGAGACCGTCGCGCCGCGCCTGCAGCCGCTGCCCTCGGGCCGGTCGGACGAACCGCTCACGATCGCGATCGACCGCATGGCGCGCGAGGGTGGGCTCGCCGATGCGCTGGCCGCCGTCGAACCGGCGGCGAGTGGCGCCCTGCGGGCGCGCTTCACCGGCGCCTCCTTCGATTCGCTCGTGCTCCTGCTCGCGCGCCTGCAGAAGGAGCGCGGCGTGGAAGCCGAGACTGCGAGCGTAACGGCGAGCGGGGAACCCGGCCTCGTCGACGCCACGCTCGTCATCCGCGGTCGCTGACGGGGCGTGAAGCGCGGCGCGTACATCGCGGCAGGCGTCGCCGCATTCGTCATTTGCCTCGTCGCGATGGTGCCTGCGCAGCAGCTCGCCGGTCGCCTGCCCACGGGCGTCGAGCTCGGCGGCGTCGATGGCACGATCTGGTCGGGCACGGCGCGCTCGCTCGCCGTCGATGGAAACGCGCTCGGCGGCCTGCAATGGTCCTGCCGGCCCTGGCGCCTGCTGGTCCTCGAATGGTCCTGTGCCGTCACGCTGAGGCCGCAGGGCGGCGAGGTCGCGGGCGACCTCTCCGGTGACTTCGGACAGGAGATCGTCGGCGAAGACATCCGCGGGCACCTGCCCATCTCCGCATTCGAGGGGATCGCAACGCCGCGTGGCTGGACCGGCGATCTCGAGCTGGACGTGACCGAGATCCGGCTCGACGGGAGCCGCCCGACCGCCGCGAGCGGCACGCTGTTGCTGCGTGCCCTGCGCGCGCCCGGCGCGGGAGGACAGGCACTCGGCGACTTCGAGCTCGTGGTTGGCGAAGGCACGGTGGGGAGCGAGTCGCTGAACGGCCGGCTGCGCGACCTCGGAGGCCCCCTGCACGTTCGCGGCTCGATCGAGCTCGACCTGAACGGCCGCTACCTGCTGACGGGGGACGCGGCGCCCGGCCCCGGTGCGGGGCCCGCAATCTTCGACGCGCTGAGCTTCCTCGGGCCCCCGGACCGCCAGGGACGGCGCCCATTCACCATCGAGGGAACGCTCTAAATTTCGCGCCAGGCGTCGAGTAGCGGGAAGTAGAGCCCGACCTTCAGCTGGCGGTCCGGCTCCAGCAACCGCATCGCGTACTCATAGCGCTCGAGTTGCCCGCGATAGCGCTCGAGCTCATTGTCGAGGAAGCCGCCTGGATCGCCGCCCTCGTGGACGCTCGTTTTCCAGTCGACGACCCAGCGCACGCCCGCGTCGTCCACGAAGGTCCGGTCGATGCGCAAGCCCTGCGCGACGCCGTCGATCATCGCCGTGAGCGCGAGCTCCGACCGGCCTTCGCGCGCCTGCGGGTTGATGAGGTGCGCGGCAAACTCGCTGCCGGCGATGACCGCCATCGCTCGCCGGATTCGCCCGAGGGCTATTTCCAGGTGCGGATCGCCAATGCCGAGCGCGACAAGCTCATGCCGCCATCGCGACTCTGCCCGCGCGTCGGTTGCCCGGGACACGACTGACTCGGCCATGCGCTGCATCTCGGCGTGCACGACCTGGCCGACGGCCTGCGCGACTGCACCGGCCCAGTCGAATTCCGGCCGGATCGAAGCCTCGCGCTCGCCCCGGATCCGCAGCACCGGCGCAAGGGCAAGCTGCGCCGGCTCGGGCGCCCGGAAATCGGCGACGATGCGCCGCGCCGGCGGCGCCGTGAGTTGGCGCCGGTCCCGGCTGCGCTCAGGGGCGTCTGGCGGCCGGGCCGCGAGCGCCTCCTCGAATGCCGCGGACACCGCGGGCCACAGGAATCCGAGCAGGCTAGCTGCAGGCGGCGGTTTCAATTCGCGCCCGTCGTCCGTTCCCTTGACCCTCACGTTGCCGATCAAGTGCAGCCGGCGTCGTGCGCGCGTTGCCGCGACGTAGGCCAGGCGACCGAGCTCGAGCGCGTCGCGATCGTTGCCGAGCTTCTGCATCCAGCGCTCGAGCGCGTCTGCGCCGCCGTCGTCGGAATCGGCGCGACTCCCGAGCACGATACCGCGCTCACCGGGACCGGTCGCGATCGTCGCCCAGTAGAGCAGCGGCCGGTCGGCGCGCCGCGGGCTGCGCTGCAGGTCCGGCAGGACGACGACGTCGAACTCGAGTCCCTTGGCGCGATGGATGGTCATCACCTGGACGCGCGCCGCCTCGCTGCCGACCGGCGAGGCCATGATGCCGGCCACCGCCGTTTCGATCGCCGAAACCGGCGGCCGGCAGCCGGTCTCGAGTTCGAGGCGATCGAGCGCGGCAAAGAGCAGTTCGGCGTTCGCGAGGTCCGACGCGTCCTCGACCGTCGCGGGTCCGTCGAGCGCGAGCCATGCCGACTTCAGCCAGCCCCCGAGCGAATGAGCGCCCCGCGCCTCGATCGCAGAGTCGAGCACGCCACCGATCCGGCCTGAGCGCTCGGCCGATTCCGCGGAGAGGCCGCTACCTGCGCGCAGGCGCTCGCGCAGCGTCAATGGGCGGCCGTCGCTCACGGCGAAGCAGAGCAGGTCCGCGATCGGCAGGCCGCACCAGGGCGCGCGCAGGACCGCAAGCCAGGCCGTGCGGTCGCCGTCGTGCAGGAGCGCACGCAGCAGCGCGATGAGGTCGCGTATCGCCGGCCGGTCGAGCAGCGACTCGAGCTCGACGCCGCGGTACTCGACATTCGCCTCCCGCAGTGCCGCGAGGATCGGCGGCAGCGAGGGTCGCCCGCGCACGAGGATCGCGATGGACGGCTTGCCCGGCATCGCGACGGCTTCCGCTACCACGGCTGCGACCTCTCCCGCCATCGCGCGGTCATCCATGTCGAGGAGTGGGTGAACATGCACGCCGTCGCCCGCCTCGCCTGGATGCGCAGCGGTCGCCGGCGAGTACCGCACCGCGCCACGCTCGAAGTCGTCGGCCGCCGGCAGGCGCGCGGCAAACGTCGCATTGACCCAGTCGACGATGGGCGCGCCCGAGCGGAAGTTCCGCCCGAGCCGCAGGGCGGCGAGCTCGACCCCGCCGATGCCCTGGCGCTGGGCCTGCAGGAACAGCGTGACGTCCGCCTCGCGGAATGCGTAGATCGACTGCATCGGGTCGCCGACGCAGAACAGGCTGCGACCGTCGCCTGCCTGCCACCCCGCGACCAGGAGCTCGAGCAGGCGGGCCTGCGAGGGCGAGGTGTCCTGGTACTCGTCCACCAGCAGGTGGCGAATACGATAGTCGAGCGCAAGCGCGAGTTCCGTCGGCGCATTCTCGTCGCCGAGCGCGTCGCGTGCGGCCGCGGCCACCGCGGGATGATCGAGGCTCTCGCGCTCGGCAAAGAGCGCCATCAGTTCCGCGACCGCATGCGGCAGGACGGCCGCGAGCGCGTCGATCCGCTCCCATTGCGCGTCGGTCAGCGCAGCTGGCGGCAGCACGCGCAGCCGCGCGAGCGCCGGTACGAGCGCGTCATGCCCGGCCAGGGATTCGAGGAATGACTTCATCGAGCGTTTGAGGGGCGCCCAGGCAGGGCCATCCGCCGCGGGGAGAAAACCCTGCTTCGCGACGGCCTGCTTGCGAAGCGCGGGCCGGGCATCGGTGGTCAGCAGCATGTCCGCGAGCGCGCTCCACGCCACCGCAGCTTCGGCCACAGGAGGCGGCAGGCCCGCGTGCGCCGCGAGCACGCGCGCAGGGCTCTCCGGTGACCCGGCGGCCGCCGCCTGCCGGCAGATCGCGAACAGTGCCGGCCAGTCGTGGCCCTTCACGGCCGCACATGCGGCGGCGAGTTCGGATTCAAGCGACCGGCGCAGGAGGCCGTCGATCGACACCCGCAGCGATTCGCCGGCCACCGGTTGCAGCAGTTTTGGCAGCCACAATTCTCGCGCGCCCAGCATGCCCTCGATCAACTGTGCGAGCTGGCGCGGTTCGTGGTTGACGGAGCGCGCCAGCCGGAGCAGCCCGGTCGCGACCGGCGAGCCTTCGTCCAGGCGTGCGACCGTGCGCGCCGCCGCTTCCGCATACAGCGGCCTTGCATCGTCGACGAGGGTGGCCGACGTGCCGATCCGCGCGGCCAGCGGCAGGCGCCGCGCGAGCCAGTGATTGAGGCCGTCGATCGTCTGCACGTGCAGGCGCGCGGGATTGTGCTCGAGGCCCCACCCCAGTTCCCGGCTGCGCGCGAGCGCCGCCGAGGCGTGAGCGTGGAGTTCGCGCGTGCGTTTGTCCGCGTCCGCGGGCAGCAGTGCTGCGGCAAGCCCAAGTGCCTCGACGATGCGATGGCGCATTTCGGCCGCCGCCTTGCGCGTGAAGGTGATCGCGACGGTCTGCTCCGGCCGCTCCACGTCGGACAGCAGCCGGAGGTAGCGCATCGTCAGGAGTGTCGTCTTGCCGGATCCGGCGGGCGCCTGGACGATGCAGGAGCCGGAAGGTAGCACGGCGCGCTCCCGCGCCTCGCGATCGAGCGCGACGGGATCACGCGTCATCGTCGCCCTCCTCGCCGGCGTCGTCCGGGGCCGCGGGTTCCACACGGCACAGGGCCGCCAGGTGGCACAACCGGCAGGTGTCGGCCGCGCGCTTGGGATCGACTTCGGCGTGCCCGTCCCTGAAATCCGCGGCCAGCCGCTCGAGCCATGCGCGCCAGTGTGCCCTGATCGCCGGCCATGCGAACCCGCTCTCGCGGGCGTCGGTCAGCGCGAATTTTTCCGCGGACTTGAATCCGGCGATGACGGCGCCGTCGCGGCCGACGCCGACGTACGCGGTTCGCACCGCGCCGAGGCCCGCGAAGGCGATTCCCGTGGGTTGCGCCGGATGCAGCACCGCATAGAGCGGCAATTGCGGAGAATCCATGCGTGCGCCGCGCCAGGCCGAGCCCGACGTCTTGCCCGACTTGTAGTCGATGACGACGAGCTCGTCGCCGACCCGGTCCATGCGATCGACGCGCAGGCTCAACTCGAGGCCGCCGATTTCGAGTTCGAGTTTCCGCTCGGTCTCGACGACCGTGAATGGCGGGCGTGCGAGGTCGAGCTCCATGAGCCGCGCGATCGCCTGGCACTGCCAGTCGCGTTCGAGGCCCACGGCACGGGGACCGGCGCCGTCCGGCGCGGCGCTGGCGAGCGCCGCGTCCACGGCTCTTGCCACGAGTGACGTGCGGGCCTGCGCATCGAGGGCCGCGAGCGCCGACTGCGTGCCGAGACGGGTCCACACCTCCTCCAGGGCACGGTGCAGCACGATGCCGCGCAGCCGACGATCGAAGCCCGCCTGCGGCTCCTCGAGCGACGCCGCACCGAGGCGCTGTTCCGCGAATGCGCGAAACCCGCACTGGGCCTGCAACTCCAGGAGCCTCGCGCCGCCCTTAACCCGGTTCGAAGCGAGCGGCGGCAGCGGCGCCTCCGGCACCGCTTCGAGCCGGCGCGCGTCGAAGCACAACCGTTCGCGATTGACCACGGGGCCGCCCTTCACGAGTGCGGCGCACCCGGGCGGCAGCAGCGGCGTCGCGTCCACGTCGGTATCGTTCTCGCGTTGCGGCCAGGACAGCACGAGCGTCCCGGACCGCGCGCGCCAGTGCGCGATCACGTCGCGCGCCTCGGCCACGCGTGACTCGGGAGTCGCGCCAGGCATCGCGAGTTGCCGCTGAATCTCGATCGGCAGCAGCGGATCGACGGCAACCGGGCGCGGCCACGCGGTCGCCGTGAGGCCCGCGACCCAGAGGCTGTCGAACTGGATGCCGGCGTCGTCGTAACTGTCGAGCACGAACACCGCGGGCTCGCCGCTCTCTGGCTGGAACGGCGCGGCGGCGAGACGCCTGAGCTCTGCGAGCGCCTCGACGGCGTCGAGGTCCGCTGCGACGGCTCCAAGTCCGGCGAACTCGCGCAGGAGTTCCCGCAGGCGGTGAGCGGCCTGGAATTCGCGGCTGCCGAGCAGCGACGCGTCGCCCGGCCAGCCCCAGGCTGCAAGCCCGTTGCCGAAGGCTTCGGCCCAGGTTCCGGCGGCGCGCCGCCGCGGCCCGTCGAGTGCCGTCACGGCGGCACCGATGGCGGTCGCGAACCGTGCCGCTCCCGCACGCGCGGCGATCTCTGCAAGGCGGTGGGCGCGCACGCGTGCGGCACCCGGGCTGTCGCGGAGCACAAGCTCGGCCGCGATGCGCTCGCCGCGCTCCAGGCTCGCGGACGCCAGGTGTGGAGATCGCAGCAGGCCGCTTGCGGTCGCCCAGTCGACGGTGCCGGCGGCGCAGGCGAGTGCCGAAAGCGCGTCTTCCACGACCGGTTGCGATTTCAGCGGATGACCGCCCGCGAGGTCGAACGCCCGGTCATCGCGATCCTTGCCGGGCAATTCCAGGTCGGGCTGCAGCGTCCCCGCCAGCGCGCGTTCGAGTGCTCCACGATTCGCGTCGAGGTCCGGCACGATGATGCCGTGAAGGCCTGTGGGCGCCGCGGCCACGCGCTCACGCAACCACGCGAGCATGGCGATCCTTTCCGCGTCCGGGTCCGCGGCGCGGTGCTGGAAGGTGGCGCCGGGCTGCTGCGGCAATGTGAGGCGCGCAACTCCGCGTCCGGCTGCTTTCAGCGACGCGAACAGTGCTTCCTGCGCCGGGTTCAATCGGCGGAATCCCGCCAGCAGGATGGGCGGACCTTCCGCCGGGATGGCCGATGCCTCAACGAGAATCCGTGCGAGATCGCCGCCGTCGCAGGCACCCCGCTCGTGCAGTTCCGTTTCGACGCACCGGGTCCAGGCGAGGAACGCCTGCTGGTCGCGCGTGAGCGGCCAGCGCGCGACGGCCGCGAGATCACCGCCATGCGCACGCAACCCAAGCCAGCTCGAGCGCGCGCGGGCGCCGAGATCGGCCGGATCGAGAAGCGCCGGCGTACCGCGCTCGACATTGACCCGCCACAGCCAGCGCAGTGCGACCGGCGGCAGGATGCGCGGCAATTCCGGCCGCACGAGGCTCGCCCTGCCCCATTCCATCTCGAGCCAGGCATCGAGCGGCAGCACCTGCGCCGTGGGCCACACCCGATTCCCCGCTGCCACCTGTGCGCGGTCGTGCAGCCGGCGCAGGATCCGCGCCTGGCGAAGGTCCCGCGCCAGGAGCACGCCGCCTGCCGTGAGGTGCGCAATGCAGAGATCGTTGGGATTCACGTGCGAGTTGTCAGGTTGCGGGTACAGCATGAGCCGTGCACTGGCTCAGGGAGTGATCCAGGCAGTCTCAGCCCGGGAGCGACGTCGGCAGGCCGTCCCGCCACTCGTCCGCACGGTGACAGGCGGCCAGCCGGCCCTGGCCGAAATCGCGCAGCGGCGGCAGCAGCGTCCGGCAGCGGTCCACACCCCAGGAGCAGCGGGCCACGAACGGGCATCCTGGCTCTTGCCTGCCGGTTTGCCGCGCCGCCGGCGCCGTGCGCTTCGAAAGTAGCCGGCGCGCGCGTACCGGGTCGGTGTCCGCCACCGAATCGATCAGGAGCCGCGTGTACGGGTGCAGCGGCGCACCGAGGAGCGACTGGCACGCGCCCGATTCCACGATCCTCCCGCGATACATGACGAGCACGCGCCCCGCGAGGCTCGCGATCACGGCCAGGTTGTGGCTGATGAAGAGGCAGGCGAGCCCGCGCTCGCGCCGGATGCGCGCAATCAGGTTGACGATTTGTCCCTGAATTGACACGTCGAGGGCGCTGACCGGCTCGTCGCATACGACGAGGCGTGGATCGACGACGAGGGCGCGAGCAATCACCGCGCGCTGCAACTGGCCGCCACTCATCTGGTGCGGGTAACGACCCTCCACGCTCGGAGGCAAGCCGACTTCATCGAGGATCCGGCGCACATGTTGCGCGCGCGCGGCCGGCGCAAGCCCGGTGGCCAGTGACCGCAGCGGTTCGGCTACGCTCTCCGCGATCGTCATGCGCGGATCGAGGCAGGCCACCGGGTCCTGGAACACGAGTTGCAACTCGCCGCGAATCGCCCTGAACGCGCGCCGCGACAAGTCGTCGATCCGATGCCCCTTCCAGCGGATCGAGCCGCCCGCGAGCGGCACGAGGCCGAGGATCGCGCGGCCAAGCGTGGACTTGCCGCAACCCGATTCGCCGACGAGCCCGAGGATCTCCCCGGGCGACAGGACGAGGCTGACGCCGTCCACGGCCGTGAGCGGAGCGCCGTTCGTCCCGCCGCGCGGATAGGTGACGACGACGTCGCGCAGTGCGAGGCCGGTGCTCATGCAGCCTGGCCCGGAGCGACTGGAAAGTGGCAGGCCACCCGCAAATCGCCGAAGACCTCGAGCGCCGGATCGAGGCTGCGGCAGGGTTCCCCGGCTCGCGGGCAACGCGGCTCGAAGCGGCAGCCGCTGAACACCGTTCCAGGCTCAGGCGGCTGGCCGGCGACTGTCGGCAATTCGCCGCCCTTCTGGCCTGTGAGCGTCGGCACGGCAGCCAGCAGGCCGACTGTGTACGGGTGCGCCGGGCTCGAGAGGAGCACCTGCGCCGCGCCTTCCTCCACGATCCGGCCGGCGTACATGACGGCGATGCGGTCGGCGAGCGCCGCGACGACGCCGAGGTCGTGCGTGACGAGCACCAGCGCCATGCCGAGTCCGTCGCAAAGCTCCGCCAGAAGCGCCATCACCTCCGCCTGCACCGTGACGTCGAGCGCCGTCGTCGGCTCGTCCGCGAACAGGACGCGGGGGCGCGCCATCAAGGCGAGCGCGATCGCGACACGCTGGCGCATGCCGCCCGAGAGCTCGTGCGGGTAGAGCGCGAGCGCGCCGCGCGGGTCGGGCAGCCGTACGCGCTCGAGCATCGCCGCCGAATCGTTCGCCGCCTCGCGCTTCGAGGCGCCCGCCCGCAGGCGGGCGACCTCGGCAAGCTGGTCGCCGATGCGCCGGTGCGGCGTGAGGCTGCCGCCAGCGTCCTGGAACACGAAGCCGATGCCCGCGCCGCGCACGCGCGACGTGGCGTCGGCGTCGTCCAGGTGCTCGAGCCCGTCGAAACGAACGGAACCGGTCGCGTGTCCATTCGCCGCGAGGAGCCCGGTGCAGGCGAGCAGGAGCTGGCTCTTGCCCGAGCCGGACTCCCCGACGATGGCGAGGCGCTCGCGTGGGGCGAGCGTCAGGTCGACGCCGTCGACTGCACGCTGGGCACGCGGACCGGTGAAGTCCACGGTCAGGCCGCGCACGTCCAGGAGTGCCGTCACCGGTCCCTCGGGTCGAGGGCGTCGCGAAGGCTGTCGCCCAGGAAGTTGAAGCAGAAGACGAGCAACATGAGGCAGGCCG
>DATMEC010000166.1:0-3152 GCA_035557125.1 Steroidobacteraceae bacterium | reverse complement strand
CAGCCGTATTTCGCGGCGGGCATCGGCGCCACGCGCTTCTCGGCATCCGGCGCGGACACCGATGACCGCACGAATTTCTCCGGTTCGGCGGCGTTCGGGCTCGAGATCCCGCTCGCGCGTCATGCCGCGATCCGGCTCGAGGCCCGTGGATACCTGACGCTGGTGGACACCGACGGCGCGTTCTTCTGCCGGTCCGACGACGGCGAGGGCGTCTGTCGCATCGTCGCCAGCGGCTCGACGATTTTCCAAGCCGAGGCACTCGCCGGGATCCTGGTCCGGTTCTAGGTTGAACGCCATGACGCGGCGTCTTACCGAAGCCCTGCTGCTCGCGCTGCTCCTGCTTGCGGTGCAGACCGCGATCCTCACGCATGCGCACGAGGGCAGCGCGGCGCCCGCGGGCGCTGCGGCGCAGAATTGCGAATTCTGCGCCGGCCACCACGCGGCGGCGCCTGCACCGGATTCAGGCGTCGCAGTACGTCACGATCTTCGCCCGATTCGGCTGCCCGCGATTGCGGGCCTCGTCGTGCCGGCGTCCCTGACTGGCAACGCCCACCGCAGCCGAGCCCCACCCCTCCTCCGTTCCACCTGACCCGAGGCGGCGCAGCCTGCGGCTGCGCCATCTGCCGGCGGCAATGGCCGGTGTTCGATTTCATGGAACGGATTCATGCGCAACTTCTTGCTGGCCAGCGGCATCGCGACCGCCATCGCCTCGCCCGCCGCACGGGCGGAGGATCCCCATCCCCGCGAGCTCGACGCAGTCGTCGTCACGGCCGCGCCGATCGCGATCGACAGCCGGAGCATGGCCCAGCCCGCGGGCGTGCTGTCCGGCGACGAACTGACGCTCGCGCTCGCGCCCACGATCGGCGAAACGCTGTCTGGCACGCCCGGTGTGCAGTCGACTTTCTTCGGCCCCGCGGCCTCGCGGCCGGTCATCCGGGGCCTCGGCGGCGATCGCGTCCGCGTGCTGACCGACGGGCTCGCGATGCTCGACGCATCGGGCCTGTCCGAGGATCACGCGGTCGCAATCGATCCGGCCCTGGCGGACCAGGTCGAAGTCCTGCGCGGGCCGGCGACCCTCCTGCACGGCAGCGGCGCGGCCGGCGGCCTCGTCAACATCGTGACGAACCGCCTGCACCGGCACGTGCACGACTCGCCGAACGGACTCGTCGAGGTCCGCGGCGACTCGGCGCTGGGGGAGGAAGCCGCGGCAGGCCGGTTCGACACCGGTGTCGGGTCGCTGGCGCTGCACGTCGACGGCGCCTGGCGCGACACGGACGACTACGAAATCCCGGGCTTCGCGGAGTCGCGACGCCTGCGCGCGCTGGAGGAGGACGAAGACAAAGCCGGAGAGCACGAGGAGATGAAGGGGAAGATCAGGAACAGCTGGAGCCGGACGAAGGCCGGTGGCGCGGGCGCGAGCTACATCGGCGAGCGCTGGGAGTTCGGCGCGGCCGCCAGCCTCTACGACAGCCGCTACGGCGTGCCGGTCGCGCACCACCATGAGGATGGCGAAGCGGTCGAAGAAGGCGGCGGAATCTCGATCGACCTCGAGCAGGAGCGGCTCGATTTTCGCGCGCGCGCGCCGCTCACCGCCGGCGACGGGCCGGCGCTCACGCTGCGCGGCGCAGTGAGCAACTACCGGCACGCCGAGCTCGAGCCCGACGGCGCGGTCGGCACGCTGTTCCAGGTCGACGGCCGCGAAATGCGCGCCTCCGTGGACCTCGGCGGGACCGAGCCACGCCAGGCGACCGTCGGCCTGCAATGGCAGGACGTGGAGCTCGAAGCCACCGGCGAGGAAGCCTTCGTGCCGGACACCACGACCCGGACACTGGGGTTGTTCGGGTTCCAGCGCCATGCCTTCGACGCCGGCTCAATTGAGTACGGCCTGCGGATCGACCGGCAGCGCATCGAGGACGCGCCGCCCGGCCGGTACGACGACAACGCCGTCAACATCTCGCTCGGCGGTGTCCGCGATCTCGGCGAGCGGCTCGCACTGGTCGCGCAGCTGACGCGTAGCGAGCGTCACCCGAGCGCGACCGAGCTCTACGCGGACGGGCCGCACGTTGCCACGCAGCAGTTCGAGGTCGGCGACCCGGACCTCGACACGGAGCGCGGCGTTTCCGGCGAACTCGGGTTTCGCTTCAAGGGCGAGGCAATCGGCGGCGAACTGCGCGCGTTCGCGTCCCGCTACCACGACTACATCTACCTGTCGCCGACCGGCGCCGACGAGGATGGCCTGCCGGTTTACCGATACCGGCAGCAGGGCAGCCGGTTCGAGGGGCTGGAGGCGGAACTCGAGATTCCGCTCGGCGCGAGCGACTTCACGCTCGAGCTGATGGGCGAATACCTGCGCGGCCGCCTCGAGGGCGGCGGCGACCTGCCGCGCATGCCGCCGTTCGGGCTCGGCGCACGCCTGAGGTACGATGAAGGCCCCTGGTCCGCCAGCCTCGCCGTGAACCACCATTTCGAGCAGGACCGGGTGGCCCAAGCGGAGCTGCCGACCGATGCCTACACGCTGTTGGATGCCGATCTTGTGTTCCGTCCGGGCTGGCTCGGCGACGGCGTCCTGCTGTTCCTGCGCGGCCGGAACTTGCTCGACGAGGATGCGCGCTTGCACACATCACCACTGAAGGACCGGCTGCCGCTGCCGGGGCGTTCGATCGGCGCCGGCGTGCGCGTGGAGTTCGGCCGATGAACGCCGGTGTGCGCCGTGGGCTGTTTCCTGCGATCGAGCCCTCGCGCCAGGGTCACCTGGCGGTCGGCGACGGCCACGAGATCTACTGGGAGGAATGCGGCAATCCCGACGGCAAGCCGGTCTTGTTCATCCACGGCGGGCCGGGCGCGGGCAGCGATGCGAAGGCGCGCCGCTTCTTCGATCCCGCCCGCTACCGCATCTTCCTGTTCGACCAGCGCGGCTGCGGCCGCAGCCGGCCGCACGCGAGCCTCGAGCACAACACGACCTGGGACCTCGTCGCCGACATCGAGAGCCTGCGCAAGATGTTCGGCGTCGAGTGCTGGCAGGCGTTCGGCGGCTCCTGGGGCTCGACGCTCGCCCTCGCCTACGCCGAGGCGCATCCGGATCGCGTGACCGAGCTCGTGCTGCGCGGCATCTTCCTGCTGCGCAAGCGCGAGCTCGACTGGTTCTACCAGGA
>DATMEC010000165.1:0-2004 GCA_035557125.1 Steroidobacteraceae bacterium | reverse complement strand
TACTGCTGCCGCCGCAGGCAATCAGCGCGGTCGAAAACCCGGCAGGCCATAGGGTGCGGCGCTTCATGGCAGATTCCTTCCGTAGCCGATGACGCTCAGGACCCCTCAGGCGGCGCGAAGTTTCTCCGCCGCCGCTTCCAGGGTCGCGTCGTGCTTAGCAAAGCAGAAGCGGACGAGCCGTGCTTCAGGAGGCTGGTCGCAGAATGGCGACAGCGGAATGGCAGCCACGCCGTGCCGGCGCGTCAGCAATTCACAGAACGCCGCGTCAGGTGCGTCTGACACCGCCGAATAGTCGGCCAGCTGGAAATAGGTCCCGTGCACTGGCCGGAGCACAAAGCGCGAGCCTTCGAGCAGACCCGCGAAGCGGTCGCGCCGCGCCTCGTAGAACGGCCCCTGCGAGTCGGCGAACTCCGGCGCCTCGCGCATGAAGTCCGCGATCGCGTGCTGCACCGGCGTCGAGACAGCGAAGGTCAGGAACTGGTGCACCTTGCGGAACTCCGCCGTGAGCGGCGGCGCCGCGACGCAGTAGCCGACCTTCCACCCGGTCGCGTTGTAGGTCTTGCCGAAGGAGAAGACGGCGAATGCCCGCTCGCGCAACCGCGCGTTGCCGAGCACGCCGGCGTGCCGGCGACCGTCGAACACGAGCGCCTCGTAGACCTCGTCCGACAGCACGAAGGCGTCACGGCCGGCAAGCAGGTCCGCGATCCGCTCCCAGTCCGCGGCGGACAGCACGGCTCCGGCCGGGTTCATAGGCGTATTGACGACGAGCAATCGGGTGCGCGGGCCGATCGCAGCCTCGAGGCGGTCCCAGTCGATGCTGAAGTCCAGGACCCGGAGCGGAACGCGCACGACGCGCGCGCCTGCGAGCTCCGCGGCGGGCCCGTAGGAATCGTAGCTCGGGTCGAGGAGGATCACCTCCTCGCCTGCGCGCACGACGGCGTGGATCGCGGCAAACAGCGCCTCGGTGCCGCCGGCGGTGACCGTGATTTCCGCGGCGGGGTCGATGTGCCAGCCGTGCCGGCGCGCCGCAGACACGGAAATTTCCTCACACAGCGACGGCAGCCCGGCCATCGGCGCGTACTGGTTGTGGCCGGCGGCGAGGTGATGCGCGACGAGCTCGCGCAGCCGCGCCGGCGGGTCGAAGTCGGGAAAGCCCTGGCCGAGGTTGATCGCCCCGGTTTCGGCGGCGAGCCGCGACATCACCGTGAAGATCGTCGTGCCGACGCCCGGAAGCTTGGAGGCCGGCATCACTCGTTGGCCGCGACGGCGCGCCGGACTTCCAGGTCCCGCCGCTTCTGCTGGCGGATCATGTAGATGCCGAAGACCGTCGTGAAGATCGCAACGGCGAGGATCAGGATGGAGGCGAGCGCGTTGATGTCCGGGCTCACGCCGAGGCGCACCTTCGAGAAGATGACGACCGGCAGCGTGCTCGCGCCCGGGCCGGTCACGAAGCTCGTGATCACGAGGTCGTCCCAGGAAAGCGTGAAGGCCAGCAGCCAGCCGGCGAGGATCGCCGGCAGGATGATCGGCAGCGTGATCAGGAAGAAGACCTTGGCCGGGCGCGCGCCGAGGTCCATGGCCGCCTCCTCCAGCGACTCGTCCAGCGTCGCAAGGCGGGACTGCACGACGACCGTCACGTAGGCCATCGAGAAGGTCATGTGCGCGATGGTGATGGTCGTGATGCCGCGCCCCTCCGGCCATCCGATCGCCTGCTCCATGGCCACGAACAGGAGCAGCAGCGACAGTCCCGTGATCACTTCCGGCATCACCAGCGGCGCGGTTGCAAGCCCCGTCAGCAGCGGGCGTCCGCGGAAGCGGCCAAAGCGCGCGAGTGCGAGACCGGCGAGCGTGCCGAGGACCGTCGCGCCGGTCGCGTTCATCGCCGCGATCTTGAACGACAGCCACGCCGCCCCGAGCACCTGCTCGTTGCGGAACAGCTCGCCGTACCACTTGGTCGAGAACCCGCCCCAGACCGTGACGAGGCGCGACTCGTTGAACGAGAAC
>DATMEC010000164.1:0-4037 GCA_035557125.1 Steroidobacteraceae bacterium | reverse complement strand
CCTGGAGCCTCGCGGCGCGCAGCTGGCCGGAAGCGGCGAGGATTCCGAGCGCCACCGCGAGGTCGTAACGGCCGCCTTCCTTGGGCAGGTCCGCCGGCGCGAGGTTGACCGTCACGCGGCCGTCGGGAAACCTGAATCCACCGTGCGCGAGCGCGGCCCGCACGCGCTCCCGGCTTTCGCGTACCGCGGTTTCCGGGAGACCCACGATGAAGAACTGCGGCAGCCCGCCGCCGCAATGCACCTCGACCTGCACGAGCGGGGCATCGAGGCCGAACTGGGCGCGGGTCAGCGCGGTCGCGAGCGTCACGGGCCGAAGCCCGCGGCCGCTACTTCAGGGGCGGGGTCTTCTCCAGCGCGGCGATGCGTTTCTCGAGCTGTTCGAGCCGCTCGCGGCTGCGGCGCAGCACCGCGGCCTGGATGTCGAATTCCTGGCGCGTCACCAGGTCGAGTTTCGCGAGGCCGCCCTGCAGGACCGCCTTGAAGTTCCGTTCGAGGTCGTTGCCGAGCGCGGCGAGACCCGGCGGCACGGCTTCCGCCAGCTTGCGCGCGAGCTCGTCGAGGGATTTCGGGTCGAAGGCCAAGTGTCCGCTCCGTGACGCCGACAGCATACATGCGAGAACGGTAACTGGCCCCGTTCGCGTCCGATTGCGCGCAATCTGGCGCATCCCGGGCGTTTCATCGCAGGCGCGCCTGTGACCGCCGACCCCGGTTTTGGCTACACTCGGTCCGGGCCGGGTCCCAGTGTGACGGACTTCAAGGGTTTTCCGGGCCCGAGACGCCACACTGTGCTGCCGACCGGGGGTGGAACTTATGTCGCGGATTGCCAAGGTTCTCGCAGCGCTCGTCATGGCGGGCATCGGCGCGGTCGCCGCGGCCGAGACCGTCTACAAGTGGGTGGACGGCTCCGGCCAGGTCCACTACACCGACCTGCCGCCGCGCCAGTCAGACGCCAGGATCCTCGGCGTGTACCAGCAGGAATCCGGCGACGTGGACGAAGGTGATTACGGCGACGACTACGCGGAGGAAGGCGGCGACGACGGCGCCGCGCCGAATGCGCCCACCGACGCGCCGAGTACGCCCGAGCCGCCGGTCCCGGATGCGGCGATGGCGGCTGCGGAAAGCGATGCGCTCAAGGCCAAGGTCGAGCAGTGCAAGGCCGCGCAGGACCGTTACCAGCGTTACATCGAATCGCAACGCCTGTACCGTGAAACGGACGGCAAGCGCGTGTACCTGACCGACAAGGAACTCTCCGAAGCTCGCGGCCGCGCCAAGCAGGCCGTCGACGACTACTGCAGCTGATCCCGCCCAGCGGGCACAATGGAGCCCGCCATGAAAGCCGGATTCATCGGTCTCGGTGCCATGGGCCTGCCCATGGCCTGGAACCTGCATCGCGCCGGCCTGCTCGCCGGCGCCTGGAATCGCACGGCGTCGAAAGCCACCGCCCTCGCCTCTGAAACCGGCTGTCGCGCGTTTGCGACGCCGGCCGAGCTCGCCGCGGCCTGCGCCGTCGTCGTCACCTGCGTCTCGGCCGACGAGGACCTGCTCGCCGTCGTCGATGCCATTCGTCCCACGCTGAAAGCCGGCGCCATCGTCATCGACTGCTCGACGGTGGCGGCCGACACGGCGCGAGCAGCGGCGAGCCGGCTCGCCGGCATCGGCGCCGGCTTCCTCGACTGCCCGGTGAGCGGCGGTGTCGAGGGGGCGAAGAACGCCACGCTCGCCATCATGTGCGGCGGAAACCCGGAAACGTTCGAGCGCGCGAAACCCGCGCTCGAGGCGCTCGGCAAGACGATCGTGCTGATGGGACCGAGCGGCGCCGGCCAGGCGACCAAGGCGACTAACCAGATCCTGTGCGCGGGAGCGATCCAGGTCGCGGCCGAGGCCATGGCGTTTGCGCAGGCCGAGGGGCTGCCGCTCGAGCGCGTGATCGAGATCCTCGGCAAGGGCGCGGGTGCGTCCTGGTACTTCGTCCACCGCGCGCCGTTCATGGCGCGCGGCGAATACCCGGCGGGCTTCCGCGTGCGCCTGCACGACAAGGACCTGCGCATCTGCCGCGAGATGGCCGCGCGCCACGGCGCGACCCTGCCGGTGATCGAAGCGACGCTTGCGGACTACGCCAGGTTGATCGCCGGTGGGCACGGCGAAGAGGACATTTCGACGATATTCCGGCTCAAGGTGCCGCTCTTTTCGGGGCCCGGCCGCGATGGCTGAGCGGCCGGCGTTCTACCTTCCCGATTTCTGCCGCGCGCAAAGCGTGCTCGCGGTGATCCTGATCGCGGCGCTGGTCGCGATCCTGTTCACGCTCGCACGCCACGGCATCACGGCCGGGTTCTGGACCGATCTCGCGCGCGTCTCTCTTTTCCTGCTGTGGGCCGCGCTCGGGACGGCCGCCGCGTGGTGCGCGGCGCGAGGCGCCCTGTCCGGGTTCGACGTGAGCGCGGGCTCCGCGCTCGCGCTCGGCCTGGCGCTCGCGGTGACCGCGCTCGTGACCGAGGGCGCCTGGTGGCTCGAGGACTACGCCGCCCGCGCCGTCGGCGTCGAGGGAGCCGCGGGCGCCGAACACCTGCGCATGCAGCTGCGAAACCTCGCTGTATGCGCGATCGCCGTCGGGCTGGCGCTGCGCTACTTCTACGTCTCTCACCAGTGGCAGGCCAACGTCGTGGCGGAGGCGCAGAGCCGCGTGCGCGCGCTGCAGGCGCGGATCCGCCCGCACTTCCTGTTCAACAGCATGAATACGATCGCCTCGCTGACGCGCAGCAACCCGCAGGCGGCGGAGCAGGCGATCGCCGACCTCTCGGACCTGTTCCGCGCGTCGCTGCGCGAGCACCGCGAGCGCATCCCGCTGGCGCACGAGATCGAGATCGCGCGCGCCTACGAGCGTATCGAGCGGCTGCGCCTGGGGGAACGGCTGCAGGTCGACTGGCAGGTCGACGGGCTGCCGATGGACGCTATCGTCCCGGCGCTGATCCTGCAGCCCCTGCTCGAGAACGCCGTCTACCACGGCATCGAGCCCCTCGACAAAGGCGGCACCATCCGTGTGAGCGGCAGGCGCGACGGCAAGAGCGCCGTCCTCACCATCGACAACCCGATTTCGCCGCGTGTCGTCGGCCGCCGGCCCGGCCATCGCATCGGGCTCGACAACGTGCGCCAGCGGCTCGAGCTCATGTTCCACGGCGAAGCCGAGGTCGAGGTGATCGAGGCGCCCGAACGATTCGTCGTGACGCTGCGCTTTCCTGCCGGCGGTGCGGGCACGTGAACCTGCGCGTGCTGGTCGTGGACGACGAGCCGCTCGCGCGCGAACGGCTCTCCCACCTGGTCGAGGAGCTGCCGTCGGTCGAGCTCGCCGGCGTCGCCTCGAGCGGCGAAGAGGCACTGCTGCTCGCCGGGCGCCTGCGGCCCGAGGTGGTGCTGCTGGACATCCGCATGCCGGGCATGGACGGGCTCGAGGCCGCGCACCACCTCGCGCGCATGCCCGAGCCCCCCGCGGTCATCTTCACCACCGCGTTCGAGCAGCACGCGCTCGCGGCCTTCGACGCACAGGCGGCCGGATACCTCCTGAAGCCGGTGCGGCCGGACAAGCTGAAGGAAGCCCTCGAACGCGCGCGGCGCCCGACGCGCGCGCAGCTTGCGCGAATCGCCGAAGGCACCGGCGGCGTGCGCACTCGCATCGCCGTGCGTACGCGCGACCAGCTTCGGCTCGTCCCGGTCGAGGACATCTCCTGCTTCATCGCCGAGCAGAAGTACACGACGCTGCGCCACCGTGGGGGCGTCGAGCTCATCGAGGAACCGTTGAAGGCGCTCGAGGAGGAGTTCGCGGCGGGCTTCGTGCGCATCCATCGCAACTCACTCGTCGCGATCGCGCACGTCGAGGCGCTCGAGCGCGACGCCACAGGTCATCAGGTCGTGCGCCTGCGCGGCGGGGCCACGCTGCCGGTCAGCAGGCGCCTCGCTGCGGAGGTGACGCGGCGGGTCTCACGGTAGCGCGAGGTGCACGGCGCTCCAGAGCTGCGCCGCGTTGGATTCCGTCTCGTGGCCCT
>DATMEC010000163.1:0-4296 GCA_035557125.1 Steroidobacteraceae bacterium | reverse complement strand
TGCGGGTCGAGGTCGTGCGGGAACGCGCTCTTCTGCAGGATCCGGCGCATGCGGTTCGGCTTGACGCTGCCCGGCCCGCCGGCCGCCTGCAGCACCAGCGCGCCGATGGCCGCCGCGTGCGGCGCCGCCGCGCTCGTGCCGAAGAAATTCGGCAGCGTGTCCTCGTCCTCGAGGGCGTCCTCGAAGAAGAACGTCGTGTTACCGCCGTCCATCGCGGCGAGGTCCGGCTTCTCGCGGACATCCGGCTTGTTGAGGCGGCGGTTGTTCCGGTTGATGTAGATGGTCGACGGTCCCGGCGAGGTGAAGAACTCGGGGATGAACGGCCGGAAGAACGGGTAGGCCGCGACGCCGATCGCCCCGCGCGCCGAGTTGTGGCCGAAGGTGACGGGGCTCAGGTACTTGAAGTGCTCCTGCGGGCGCACGCCGTCGAAGCCGACGTAGCGGATGCGGTCCGCGACGTTCCGGTTGTTCTTCGGCGGGGTGTTCGCGCGCGCGACCACGAGCTGCATCGTGATGCCCGGCAGCCCCCCGGCCTCGAGCGGCCGGTTGGAGAACAGGTTTTGCTCGGCAAAGTTGCCGATGAACGTGCCGTCCTCGAGGAAGAACAGCAGGTTGTAGTCGGACAGCACCTGCTCGGCGACCTCGACTTCGGCCACGCGGTACAGGAAGTCGCCGAACTGGTCTTCCGTGAAGCTGTCGACCTGCACGAAGTACGTGCCGGTCGCCGGCAGCACTAGGATCAGCGACTCGGGGTTCGTCGTGTTGTCGACGAACTGGATGAAGGTACCGTTCGGGTCGAACAGCGCGAAGGTGACGTCCGGGTTCGCCACGCCCGGACCATTCGGGTCACCGTCGACGAAGATCTCGACGAGCTGGCCCGCTGCGCCGTCGAACGTGACGACCGTGTCGCCGCCGTCCGGCACGGTCCCCGTGCCTTCCGCCAGGACCTGCAGGACCGTCGGCGGCTCGGGATCGAAAGGTTCGTTCCACTGGAACACGATCAGGCTGCCGTCGTCGGCCTGGATCGTCTGCGCGATGTCGCGCGCCGACCCGGAGTCGAAATCGTGGAAGCCGCCGGCATACAGCGCCGGGTCGACGCCGCTGAAGTCGAGGTTGGTGTTGGCCCAGGACTGCGCGCGGCCCGGCACGATGCGCACCGCGGAGTCGTAGGACTCCGAGCCCGAGCGGTTGCCCGCCGACGAGAAATGCGAGACGCCCGCCGCCGCCACGTCGTCCACGGCCTGCGCGACGATGCCGTCCTGGAACATCGGCTCCGTCGGATAGATCACGTCGTCGATGATGATGTCCGCCTTGAAGCCTGCTTGCGCATTCGGCGCATCGGCGAAGCCGCCGAGCGCGCGGATGTTGTTCGCGAAGTTGACCTCGCCGCCGTTGGCCGTGGCGAAGCCGAGCCGCGCCTTCGGCGCGACGTCGTGCAGGATCTGGAGTATCGCGCGGCCTTCGTCGGTGTCGCCGGGGTCGCCCTCCTGGAGCACGGTGATCGGCGTTGCGTTGCCGCTCGGGTTGCCCGGGCCCGGGAGGTCCCCGGACGCGATGTCGGCGGCGGCCGTGGTGATCGAACCCTCCATGTCGTAGCTGTCCGACATCGCGCCGATCGTGATGCCGCGGCCGTTGATGCCGGCGGGCAGCCGGTTGATCCGGTGCAGGGCGCGCCCCGCGGTTTGCGCCATGCCTGCGTCCGTATGCATCGGGCTCGACGGCACGACTGCGCGGATGCCCCTCGATTTCGCGATGGCGGCGAGCGAGGCCGCGGGGACGTACGCCTCGATCACGCCCGCGCGATACTTCGCATCCGATGCGCGGACTTCGACCCCTGCGATGGCGTTGAGGTCCCTGAGAACCTCCGCCGTCGTGCGCCTGCCGTCGAGCGTGATACGCACCAGCGGCCGACCTGCCTTGTCGAACACGACCGGATGGGACAGCTCGGCCTGGCCGGCGCGTCCCGCGAGGACCTTCGGCCCCTTTGCGTCGGCGGCGAGGGATTTCGCGCGGCCCTCCGTCGATGCGATTTCCGCGAGCCCGCCGCCGAGGTTCTTCACGACGGGCCTGGCTTCGGTGAACGCAGGAGCGAGGGCGATCGCGACGAGCGCGGCCGCGAGTGTCCGGTTTGTCATGGCGGTATCCCCTGAGAGCAAGAGCGGGGACGCTAAGCGAAGGGCAACGTAGGCCTCAATAAACCGGCGGTCCCGGTTTGCGAACAACCGTTTAGTTGAGCGGGCGGAGGATCAGGCGCGGTTTTCGGGCTCGGCGGCGGGCGCCGTCACGCTGAACGAGCGCATCGTCGGGTAGGCGAGAGTCACGCCCCGGCGCGCGAATTCGTCGAGGAGCCGCAGGTTGATCGACTGCTGCGCATCCATGAAAGCGACGTAATCGTCCGTCTCCACCTGGTACGTCGCCTCGAACAGCAGGGCGTAGTCGCCATAGCGCGCGAAATGAGCGCGCTCGAAGCGCACGCTCTTCTCGGCGCGGATCGCGGCCTCGATGATCCTGGGCAGCTCCGCGATCAGCTTGTGGGGGGTCTCGTAGGCGATCCGGAGCTGCAGTTCCGCCCGCCGCTCCGTCAGCCGGCTGAAGTTGCGCACCCGGCTCTTCAGCAGGTCGCCGTTCGAGACAATGATCTGCTCGCCCGTCACCGAGCGCAGGCGCGTGCTCTTGATGCCGATGTACTCCACTGTCCCGTTCTCGTCGCCGATCTTGAGCGCGTCGCCCACCCGGAACGGCTTGTCGAGCGCGATGGACAACGAGGCGAACAGGTCGCCCAGCACGTTCTGCACGGCGAGCGCGATCGCGACGCCGCCGATGCCGAGGCCGGCGACCAGCGGACCGATCTTGATGCCGAGGTTCGTCAGCAGCATCAGGAACGCGACAGTCCAGACCAGCACCACGCCGACGAAGCGCAGGATGTTGAGGCTCGCCGCCCCTTCCGAGCCCGCGACGTCGTGGCCGCGCCGCGATTCGATGGCGTGCTTCACGACAGCCGAGAGCCAGTGCCCGACCTGCCACCAGATGACCACCAGGATCGCGACCTGGATGGGGCGTTCGGCCTTCTGCGGCACCTCGAGCCAGCGCAACGCGAGGTAGGTGGCGACGGCGATCATGAAGACTCGCGTCGTCGCGTCGATGAGCGAGCGCAGGATCAGCAGCGCGGCGACCGGGTGCGTCGCCATTCGCTTCTTCAGGCGCCGCGAGATGAAGGCATTTGCGAGGGGCAGCACGGTGAACCACAGGGCGAACGTCAGGATCGCCTTGGTCCACGCGGCAAGCGTGTTGCCGTAATAGACCGACTGGCCGATCTCTCTCAGGCTGTCGAGGTTCACGCCGACATTCTATTCGAGACCGAGCTCGCGCAGCTTCCGTGTCAGCGTATTCCGGCCCCAGCCGATGAGCTTCGCCGCTTCCTGGCGGCGTCCCTGCGCGCGCTCGAGCGCTGCCTGCGCCAGCGTGCGCTCGAAGCGCTCGGTCGCGACGGCGAGGAGCGGCGGGCCGCCGTCCGCGAGATGGCGCGTCGCCCAGGCCTCGAGCTCGCGGCACCAGTCGTCGGCGCGGGCCTCTGCGCCTTCGCCGCCGAGATCCGCGGGGATATCCTCCTCGCGGATCTCGCGCCCCGGCGCGGTCACCGTGAGGCGGCGTGCCGCGTTCACGAGCTGGCGCACGTTGCCCGGCCACGCGAATGCCACGAGGCGGCTGCGTGCGCGTTCCGTCAATGACTTCGGCTCGGCGCCGAGCTCGCGGGCGGCGGTCGCGAGGTAGTGCGTGAGCAGCTCCGGGATGTCGCCCGGGCGCTCGCGCAGGGACGGCACGCGGATGCGGATCACGTTGAGGCGGTGCAGCAGGTCCTCGCGGAAGAGTCCTTGCTTCACCAGCGCGTCGAGGTCCTGGTGCGTCGCCGCGATCACGCGCACGTCGACGCGGACCGGGACGTT
This sequence comes from Steroidobacteraceae bacterium, assembly GCA_035557125.1. Taxonomy (GTDB): domain Bacteria; phylum Pseudomonadota; class Gammaproteobacteria; order Steroidobacterales; family Steroidobacteraceae; genus SCUD01. The sequence continues at coordinate 352 of DATMEC010000163.1, read as the reverse complement.
GCCGCCGACGCGGTAGAACTCGCCCTCGGCGACCACGCGCAGGAGGCGCACCTGCAGCGCCGCGCTCATGTCGCCGATCTCGTCGAGGAACAGCGTCCCGCCGTCCGCCTGCTCGAAGCGCCCGCGGCGCATGGCTTCGGCGCCGGTGAACGCGCCCCTTTCGTGGCCAAAGAGCTCGGACTCGAGCAGCTCCGAGGCGATCGCAGAGGTATTGAGCGCGATGAACGGCGCGTTCGCGCGCGGGCTGTGCCGGTGCAGCGCGCGCGCGACCAGCTCCTTCCCGGTGCCGGACTCACCCGTCACCAGCACCGAGAGGCTCGAGCGCGAGAGCCGGCCGATTGCGCGAAAGACT
>DATMEC010000162.1:0-4940 GCA_035557125.1 Steroidobacteraceae bacterium | reverse complement strand
CGGTAGGCGACTGCCATTGCGGCGTGGCTGTGCTCGTCGATCTCGAGCGGTCCCGGCCAGGCGTTCTCGACCGCGTCGCGCAGGCGATGCAGCGAGCCGACGCCGGGATTGCCGCCCCATGAAAACGTGAGCTTGCGCGCCGCGCCCGCGCCGATCAGCTGGTCGTAGACGAGGTCGGGCGTCATGCGCACGAGATGCAGGTCGCGGCGGCCCTGGCGGATGATTTCGTGGCCGGCCGCGAACGGGATGAGGTGCGTGAACCCTTCCAGCGCGAGGCAGGCGCCATCGGCGACGTGCGTCGCGATCGCATCCCGGAGCGGCAGGAACTCGGGCATTCAGTCGACCACGGTCCGCGACTGCTCGCGCATGTAGAGCGGCAGGTAGTACGCGGAGGCGATCGCCTTGCCCGAGGAGCCGGAGCCTTTCCATCCGCCGAAAGGCTGGTAGCCCGGCCAGGCGCCGGTGGTCGCGCCTGCGCCGCGGTTTGCGTAGGTCACGCCCGCCTGGATGCCTTCCTGGAACCACGGAATCTCGTCCGGCGATCCGTAGAAGCCCGCGGTGAGCCCCATGTCCGTGTCGTTCGCGAGGCGCATCGCCTCGTCGCGGTCGCGGTAGCGATGCACCATCAGGATCGGCAGGAACATCTCGTGCTTCCACAGCGGATCGGAGACGTCCGCCTCGGCGAGCACCGGCTCGACGTAGAAGCCCCGCGCGAAGGCCCCTTCCGCGGGCTGTTTGCCGCCGCGGCGGATCTTCGCGCCGCGCGACTTCAGGTCCGCCACGTAGCGCGCGTAGGATTCGTGCGCGCGCTTGTTCACGACCGGGCCGAGACCCGTCGCGCGCTCGGCGGGATCCCCGATCCGGATCTTGTCGATCTCCAGCTCGACTTTCGCGAGCAGCGCGTCCGCGACCTTCTCGTGCACGTAGAGGCGCGAAAGTGCCGAGCACTTCTGCCCGCCCATGCCGTAGGCCGAGCGCGCGATGCCGGCGGCCGCGCGGTCGAGGTCGGCGTTCTCGGTGACGATGGCCGGATTCTTGCCGCCCATCTCCGCGATGTAGGGCCGGGGGTAAGCGCCCGAGGCGATCTCGTTCATGATCGCCCGGCCGACTGCGACGGAGCCGGTGAACGTGACGCCGGCGACGCGGGCATCGCGCACGAGCTGCTCGCCGATCGCGGAGCCGGGGCCGTTGACGTAGTTGAAGACGCCGGCGGGTACGCCCGCGTCGCGGATGCAGTCGGCAAGGAGCCGGCCCGCCCACGGCGTGTCGGAGGCGCACTTGAGGATGACGGTGTTTCCGGTCACGAGCGCCGCAGCGGTGGGGCCGGCCGCGAGCGCGATCGGGAAGTTGAACGGCGCGATGACGGCCCATACGCCGTACGGCCGCATCACGCTCTTGTTGCGCGACACGAAGACGTTCGACGGATCGTTCGGCAGGTCGAACTCGTAGCCCTTGTGCGACTCGAAGTCGTCCGCGTAGACCTCGAAGAAATCCACGCATTCCTGCGCCTCGCCGAGCGCCTCGAGCCGGTTCTTGCCGACCTCGAGCACGAGGGCCGCCGCGATGTCGTAGACCCGCTCCTCGAGGACGCGGGCGACCTTGCGCATGAGCGCGGCGCGCTTCAAGCCGGCATCGCGCCACGCGGGGAAGGCGCGCTCCGCGGCCTTGATTGCGGCCTCGATTTCCTTCGCGCTCGCCTGCGGGAAGCGGCCGATCGCGATCGCGTTGTCGATGGGGCTCGCGCGTTCCTCGGTCGCGGCGGCGGGAACGTCCTTGCCGTCGACGTACATCGGATGAGTCTGACCGAGCTGGCCGCGCATCTTCGCAAGCGCGCGCTCGAAGCGCTCGTGCATCTCTTCCGGCGGGTTGAACATCGTGGCGTAGGTCAGGCGAAAGCTCATGAGGCGCGCTCCAGGGAAGCGGGAAAGAAACGGGCCAGCAGGCGGTCCAGCACGCCGAGCGCCTGCGCGAGGTCGGACTCCGCGATCACGAGCGGCGGCGCGAGGATCAGGAGGTTGCCGCGCGAACCGAATGAAACGCCCTCGTCGCGGGCGGTCGCGAGCAGCGCCTTCATGGCCTCGGGCTGGGCAGGCCACGGCGCGATGGGCGCCTTCGTGGCGCGGTCCGCGACGAGTTCCACGACCGCGAACAGGCCCCGGCCGCCCCGCACGTCGCCGATCACCGGATGGCGCGCGGCGAGCCTCTGCAATTCGGCGAACATCTGCGCCCCGAGCCGGTGCGAGCGCTCGATCAGTTTTTCCTCGCGGTAGGCGTCGATCGCGGCGACGCCGGCGGCGCAGGCAAGCGGGTGGCCGCAGTAGGTGAGGCCACCGTAGAACATCTCGTGCTCGATCTTCCCGTAGACGGCCTCGCTCAGGACCACCGCGCCGAGCGGGACCGACGCTGCGGTGAGCCCCTTTGCGAGCGTCATCAGGTCGGGACGGTTTTCGGCGCCATGGCGCTGCCAGGCGAACCAATCGCCGCAGCGGCCGAAGCCGCTCATGACTTCGTCGGCGACCAGCAGGACGTCGCGCTCGCGCGTCACCCGGCGGAGCAGGGGCCAGTAATTATCCGGCGGCACGATGCCGTTGCTGCCGGCATCCACTTCCATCAGGACGGCGGCGACGCGATCCGCGCCCTCCTTGTCGATGGCGGACGCGACCGCATCGGCCGCGCGGCGTCCGCATTCATCGGCCGTCGTGCTGCCGAAGGGACAGCGGTAAGCGTAGGGCGGCGGCACGTGCCGCACGCCCCAGGCCTCGGCGTCCACCTGGTGGGCGGTGCGCGCATCGCCCGAGAGCGCCATCGGCATGTAGGTCGCGCCGTGGTACGAACGGTCGCGCGTCACGATGAGGCCGCGGGGCCTTTTCGAGGCGTGCCGCGCGATGCGCACCGCGTTCTCGTTGGCATCCCCGCCACCCAGCGTGAAGAACACCCGCCCGCCCTCGAAGCCGGACGCCTCGAGCAGGCGCTCGGCCAGGGCCCGGCGCGGCTCCGCACCCCAGGCTGCAGTCACGAAAGCGAGTTTGTCGGCCTGGGCCTTGATGGCTGCGACCAGCTTCGGGTGCTGGTGGCCGAGGTTGCTGCACTCGACGAGGCTCGACATGTCGAGTATCTCGCGGCCGTCTTCCAGGACGAGCTTCGCGCCGTGACCGGTCACCACGGTCGGGGCGTTCCAATCCCCCGGCACGCACCAGCTGTGCAGCACGAAATCACGCTCATTGGGCATAGCGATATTGTCTCACGGTTGCATTGGCCGGGGGCGCGTCACAGGATGGAGGCCATGAAAAACCGGCAAATGGCGGCGGCTTGCGCGCTATCCGCTATGACAGGCGTCCTTGTGCTCGCGGGCTGCGGCGAGCGCGCGCCGGAAGGTGCAACCCTCGTCACGGCGTCCCGGCTCTACGTGTCGCCGGACACGGCGCCCATCGACGACGCCGCGATCCTGATCGTGGGCGGAAAGATCGCGGCGGCCGGACCGGCGAAAGACATCCCGGGCCGCGGCGCACGGCGACTCGAGGGCTGCGACGGCGGCACGGTGACGGCGGGCTTCCAGAACAGCCACGTTCACTTCACCGAGGCGAAATTCGCGGACGCGGCGGCGAAGGACGCGCCGGAGCTCGCCGCCGCGATGGCGGACATGCTGAACCGCTACGGCTTCACGACCGTCGTCGACACGGCTTCCAACCTCGCCAACACCGTCGTGCTGAGGGAGCGCGTCGAAAAGGGAGAGATTCCGGGCCCGCGCATCCTCACCGCCGGCTTCGCGTTGTATCCGCGGAACGGCATACCGATCTATCTGCGCGACTTGCCGCCGGACCTGCTCGAGATGCTGTCGCAGCCGGCGGGCGTCGATGAAGCGCTCGCGGACGTGCAGGCGAACCTCGATGGCGGCGCGAACGCGACCAAGCTCTTCCTGATGACGCCCCAGGGCGGCGGGCGCTACGCGTTCATGCAGCCGGACATCGCGCTTGCCGCCGCGGACGAAACCCACCGGCGCGCCCTTCCCGTGCTTGCGCACCCGACGGACATCGAGGGGATCAACATCGCGATCGAGGCGGGCGTCGACATCCTCGTCCACACGACGATTGGCGAGGGCAAGACGGTGTGGGATACGACGCTCATCGAGCAGATGCGCGCGAAGAACATGGCGGTCATCCCGACGCTCAAGCTCTTTCCCTACGAGATGAAGCGCATGAAGCTGCCGGAACGCGCCGTGGACGCGGCGACTTCCGACGCGGTGGAGCAGGTGCGAAGCTACTCGAAGGCGGGAGGCCAGATCCTCTTCGGCACCGACGTCGGCTACATGACCGACTACGACCCGACGGAGGAGTACCGGCTGATGGCCCGCGCACTCACGCCGATGGAGATCCTCGCGTCGCTCACGACGTCGCCTGCCGCGCGCTGGAAGGAAGACAAAGCACACGGCCGCGTGGCGGAAGGGCTCGATGCCGACCTCGTCGTGCTTGACGCCGACCCGGCCGCGGATGCGGAAAACTTCGCGAAAGTCCGCTGCACGATCCGCGCCGGGCGGCTGACCTACTCGCCAGTCGTCCCCCGCTAAACCGTCCGTTGGGCTCGGCTTGCAGCCCTTGATCCAAGCTGGTACCTTGTACTACAAAGGTACCTAGTACGAGAACACCACCGGCGATGGGCTCAGACGTCAAATTCCTCGCGATCCGCAAGGGCCTGCTGGAATTCCTGCTCCTGAAGATCATCTCGGCGGACAAGGTTTACGTCGCCGACATCCTCGGACGGCTGGACGGCACCGAGTTCGCGACGCAGGAAGGCACCCTCTATCCGCTTCTCAGCAGGATGCGGCGCGAAAGCCTGGTCGACTACGAATGGCAGGAATCCGAGGCGGGCCCGCCACGAAAGTACTACCGCCTCACCGCCAAGGGGCGCGCCCAGCTCACCGAGCTCAACGACTACTGGCGCGA
>DATMEC010000161.1:0-4069 GCA_035557125.1 Steroidobacteraceae bacterium | reverse complement strand
GAGCGACATCGTGGTCGACCCGCTCGTGATGCCGATCGGCGCGATCAACCAGGCGGGCGTCCAGGTGATGCGGCTGGTGCGGCGGCTGCACGACGAGCTGAAGGTCAACACGACCTGCGGCGCTTCCAACGTCAGCTTCGGCCTGCCGAACCGCGGCGGCATCAACAGCGCCTTCCTGACCATGGCGATCGCCTCGGGCCTCACCTCGGCGATCACGAACCCGCTGCACGTCGAGACGATCCAGGCCTGCATGGGCGCGGACGTCATGATGGGCCACGACCCGCACTGCGAGCGCTGGATCGCGCGCTTCCGCGAGGCGCCGGCGCCGGGAGCCAGCGGCGAGGCCGGACGCGGCCGCCGCGAGCGCGGCCGGCGGGTGCGTGCGTAGCGCGCTCCCCGCCTGAGCGGGTCCATGACCGTCAACGAGCCGCTCGTCGTCTTCATGCCCTCGGGCAAGCGCGGGCGTTTCCCCGTCGGCACGCCGCTGCTGGCCGCTGCGCGCACGCTCGGCGTCGACGTCGACTCCGTCTGCGGCGGCCGCGGCATCTGTGGCCGCTGCCAGGTGCTGGTCGCCGAGGGCGAGTTCGCGAAGCACGGCGTGCGTTCGGGCAGCGCCAGCGTTTCGGAGGTCAGCGAGACGGAACTGCGCTATGCGAAGCGTCGCGGCCTGCCCGCCGGCCACAGGCTTTCCTGCTCCACGAATGTGCTGCGCGACGTCGTCGTCGACGTCCCGCCCGGCAGCCAGGTCCACCGCCAGGTGGTGCGCAAGGACGCCGACGCGCGCGAGATCAAGCTGAATCCCGTGGTGCGGCTGCACTACGTGGAAGTGCGCGAGCCCGACATGCACGATCCTTCGGGCGACCTGCGGCGCCTGTTCGAGGCGCTCGAGCGCGAGTGGAAGCTCACGCAGCTCGGATGCGACTACGCGGTCCTCGGCGAGTTGCAGGCCTGCCTGCGCAAGGGCGGGTGGAAGGTCACGGTCGCGGTGCACGACGAATCGCAGGTCATCGCCGTCTGGCCGGGCTTCCACGACAGGGCTTATGGCATGGCCGTGGACGTCGGCTCGACGACCGTGGCCGCGCACCTGTGCAATCTCGAGACCGGTGAGCTGGCCGCGGCCGCGGGCACGATGAATCCGCAGATCCGCTTCGGCGAGGACCTGATGAGCCGGGTCTCGTACGCGATGATGAATCCCGGCGGGGCGCAGCAGATGACGGCGGCGATCCGCAACGCCCTGTCCGCACTTGCCGCCGAGCTCGCGCGCGGCGCCGCCATCGAACCGACCGACATCCTGGAGCTCACGCTCGTCGGCAACCCGATCATGCATCACCTGGTGCTCGGCATCGACCCGGTGGAACTCGGCGGGGCCCCGTTTGCGCTCGCCGTGGACGAGTCGCTGACGCTGCCGGCTTCCGCGCTCGGCATCGGCGTGCACCCGAACGCGCGCGTCTACGTCCTGCCCTGCATCGCGGGCCACGTCGGCGCCGACGCCGCCGGCATGATCCTCGCCGAGCGCCCGGACCAGGCCGAGGCGATCACGCTCCTGGTCGACGTCGGCACCAACGCCGAGATCGTGCTCGGCAACCGCGAGCGGCTGCTCGCCTGCTCGAGCCCGACGGGGCCCGCTTTCGAGGGCGCGCAGATCAGCTGCGGCCAGCGCGCCGCGCCGGGCGCCATCGAGCGCGTGCGCGTCGATCCGGCAACGCTGGAGCCGCGCGTCAAGGTGATCGGCAGCGACCTCTGGTCGAACGACGCGGGCTTCGCCGCGGCGACGGCGCGCACCGGGGTCACCGGCGTCTGCGGCTCCGGGATCATCGAGGTGATTGCCGAGATGTACCTCGCCGGAATCATCACCCGGGACGGCGTCATCGATGGCGCGCTCGCCGCGCGCACGGACCGCATCGTCGCCGACGGCCGCACCTTTTCCTACGTGCTGCACCGCGGCGAAGTGCCGATGAAGATCACGCAGACCGACGTGCGCGCGATCCAGCTCGCCAAGGCGGCGCTGTACGCGGGCGTCGCGCTCCTGATGGACCACCTGGGCGTCGCGAAAGTAGACCGCATTGGGCTCGCCGGCGCTTTCGGCAGCCACATCGACACGAAGCACGCCATGGTGCTCGGCATGATCCCGGACTGCGACCTCGGGCAGGTGGCATCGGTCGGGAATGCGGCCGGCGCCGGGGCGCGCATCGCGCTGCTCGACGCTTCGGCCCGCGCCGCCATCGAGGATCTCGTACGCCGGGTCGAAAAGATCGAGACGGCGATCGAGCCGCGCTTCCAGGCGCACTTCGTCGAGGCGATGGCGATCCCGCACAAGACGGCGGCCTATACTGAGCTGCGCAAGGTCGTGGCGCTGCCCGTTCCCCGCGAGGGTGCCGCGCAGGGTGCATCGCGCGGGCGCCGCGCGCGGAGACCGAATCCCTGAGGGCGTGAGGAGCGGCCGGAAGCATGGGCGTCGTCGACACCGTCATCCTGTTCGCCTACCTCGCCCTCCTAGTCGGCATCGGCATCTACGCCCAGCGACGCAAGCCGGACGTCGACGACTACTTCGTCGCGGGGCGGCGCATGGGGCCGGTCACGATCGCCTGCATGTGGGTCGCGGCCTGGATCGGAGGGGCCTCCATCGTCGGCACGTCGGCCCGCGTCTACGAGCAGGGCATTACCGGCATCTGGTACGTCATCGGGATCGCGATCGGCTGCTTTTTATTTGGACTAACGGTCGCGAAGCGCGTGAAGGAGCTGGGCGACGGCGACCGCCACCTCACGTACCCGGACTTCATCGAGCGGCACTACGACAACCGCACGCGCGCGGTCGCGACAATCACGACGGTCCTGGCCTACACCGCGTACTCGGCCGGCCAGTTCGCCGCCGCGGCGGCCATCCTGCAGGTGTTGATCGGCTGGAGCTACGGGAGCTGCCTCCTGCTCGCCGGCGCGATCGTGACGCTCTACACGGCGGCCGGCGGCTATCTTGCGGTCACCTACACGGACCGCGTGCAGGTCACGCTGGTGATCGTCGGCATCGTCGCGGTGGGTATTCCAGTCGCGATCTCGCAGGCGGGCAACTGGGCCGACATGCGCGCCGTTCTCCCGGCCGCGCACTACGACTTCGGGGCGCAGGGCTGGGACCGCGTCGCGGCGCTGGTGGTTTCCATGGTGCTCAGCTTCTTCGTGGCGATGGACAGCTTCTCGCGCAGCTTCGCCGCGCGCGACGCCGCGACGGCGCGGCGCGGCGCGCTCCTCGCGCCAATCCTGATGCTGCCGATCGCGCTCGCCGTCGCCTGGCTCGGACTCGCTGCGGCCGTGCTTTACCCGGACCCGGCGTCGAGTGCCAGCATCCTGGCGACGTTCGTCCTCGATCGCTTCCCGGTGGGTCTCAAGGGCCTGATGGTCATCGGCATCCTGTCTGCCGTGATGTCGGTCGCGTCCATCAGCGTGCTCACGGCCTCGGCGAACTACGCGCGGGACATTCACCAGCGCTACCTGCGGCCGGACATGCCGCCCTCGGCGATGTTGCGGATCGGCACGCTGGCCTCGCTCGGCGCGGGCGGCCTGGGTCTCCTCCTCGCCTGGAAGATGCGCGACATCATCGACATCCTCCAGTTCGGCTTCACGCTCAACTCGGCCGGCCTCTTCCTGCCGACGATCCTCGCCATCTACGGGAGCCGCGTGCCGGCTTCCGCCGCGTTCTGGAGCACCAGCGCCTCGCTTGCCACGGTGATCGCCTGGCGCGTCGCGGCCGACGCCGGCGCGGACGGGATTTTCGCGATCGACCCGCTGTGGCCGGGACTCCTCGTCTCGGCACTCCTGCTGGGGGTGCTGACGGCGCTGCATCCGCGCCGCGCGGCAAGGACAATCGCCTGAGCGAGGCACCCCTCGTCGTGTTCGCCGAGATGCCCGAGGCTGCGGGCCGCGACCTCTCGATCGAGCGGCGGCAGCTGCCTGCCGGCTCGCGGATCGAAAACTTTACTTACCGCGGCGATGCCGATGCGCTTGCTGACGCCTGCCGCGAGGCCGATGCGATCCTCACCGATTACGTGCCTTTCGGCAGCGCCGTACTCGGGCAGCT
>DATMEC010000160.1:0-8482 GCA_035557125.1 Steroidobacteraceae bacterium | reverse complement strand
GCCACGCTTGAGCTGGCCAAGCCGACCGCGTTGAAGCAGCGCCTTACCGACGCGTTCAAGCGTCACCTGATCGACCTGCCCACCCACGACATGCCGTCCGAGCTCCGCAAGGACTTCGACGCATTGCGCCAGTCCATGACGCGCCTGCGCGGCCAGCACGGCGAATGCCCGGTGGCGACGACGGTGCGCAAGATGTCGATCGGGGAGGCCGACGCCTGCGCTGCGCGCATCGTCGCCCTGCTCGACACACTGCATCGTTCGAGCCTGACCGCGCCGCCAAAGGCCGGCGGCCAGGCGGCCCGCGGCACGGGTGACACCGGCTCGTCGAGAATTCCGACGCTGATCAGCCTCAATCGAGCTTGAATTCGATCGTGTCCCAGCGCGTCGTGTCTTCGTGACGCGCCTGCCGCCGGATCGCATCGCCAATTTCCCGGCCGTTCCACGGCACCACTTCGTCGGCGACCTCGCGCAGTTTCGCCGGCACGGGATCCGTCGTCCCGAACGGCTCCAGCACGACCATCGGCTTGTCGCAGGACTGCGCGTAGAGGACCTGGTACTCGATGGCCGCGACGTCGCGCAGGTACAGCGTGGACAGCACGACCACGACTTCGGCGTCCGCCATCTGGCGCCGGAGGTCCTCGCGGATCGCTTCCTTTTCCTTGCTGCGCGGCGGCTTGTCCGGCGTCGCCAGGTTCCTGTAGAAGAAGTTCGGCTGACTTTCGAGGTACTCGAAGACGCGGAAGTAGGACTCGTCCGGCGCGTACAGGTGAGTCACGAAAAGCCGGATCGGATTGCCCTCTTCCGCCACGACTGCCGTCCCTCCTGCCGTCCTGCCACTAGAATACGTCTTTTGGCGAGAACCGGGTACCGGCTGGCCTGATGCGACTGCTCGTCTACAACATCCGCTATGCGACCGGGACGGGACCGGCTTTCCACCTCCCGGTTCCCGGCGCGGGTTACCTGCGCAGCAGCCGGCAGATTCTCGAGCGCATCACCGACTTCATCGCCGAGCGCGATCCCGACATTGTGGGCCTGATCGAGGTGGACACCGGCTCGATCCGCAGCGGCATGATCAACCAGGCCGAGTTCATCGCGAACCACCTGTCGCACTTCTCGACATACCAGTGCAAGTACGGCGAGGACTCGCTCAACCAGTTCATGCCCATTGTGCGCAAGCAGGCGAACGCATTCCTGGCGGCGCCGCGCGTGCACGGCGAGCGCTTCCATTACTTCGAGACCGGCATCAAGAAGCTCATTATCGAGCTCGAGCTCGAGAACTTGGCGGTCTTCCTCGTGCACCTGTCGCTCAAGTTCCGGCACCGCCACTACCAGCTGCGCCACCTGCACCAGCTGGTGCGCCGCCAGACCAAGCCCGTCATCGTCGCCGGCGATTTCAACACGTTCTGGGGCGAGCACGAGATCTACCTGTTCATGCAGGCGGCGGGACTGCGCAGCGCCAATATCGCGAGCCTGCCGTCCTACCCGAGTCGCTGGCCGCGCAAAGAACTCGACTTCATCCTCTACGGCAAGGGCATCGTGCCGAAAGGCTTCGACATTCCCTCCGTACCACTGTCCGACCACCTGCCGCTCGTATTCGACTTCGAGGTCGATCCTGAATTCGTGCGCGCCAGGGACGCGGCCGCCGTCGCGGGGACGTGATCGCGCGCGGGAGCGCATAATCGGCATACCCGGCCACCCGCGAGTCGAACGATGTCGAGTCCCATGCAGCACTGGCGCCTCGAGACCGATGCTGACGGCATCGCCTGGCTGACTTTCGACCTGCAGGCCAGCGGCACGAACACGCTGGGCAGCGCGCCGATGCGCGAGTTGAACGACTGCCTGGCCAGGATCGAATCGTCGAAGCCGCGCGCAGTCATCCTGCGGTCGGCGAAGGACGGCGGGTTCGTCGCCGGGGCCGACATCACCGAGTTCACGGGCCTCACAGACCTCGAGGAGGCTTATCGGCTGGTGCGCACCGGCCAGAAGGTCTTCGACCGGCTGGCGGCGCTGCCGATGCCCACGGTCGCCGCGATCCACGGATTCGCGCTCGGCGGCGGCCTCGAGCTCGCGCTCGCCTGCGACTACCGGGTCGGCGCGAACGACGGCAAGCTCAGCCTCGGCCTGCCGGAGGTCATGCTCGGCATCCACCCGGGTTTCGGTGGCACCGTGCGCACGCCACAGCTCGTCGGCGCACCGGCGGCCCTCGACATGATGCTCACCGGCAAGTCCCTGCGCGCCGAGGAAGCGCTGAAGCTCGGCCTCGTCGATCGCCTCGCGCCGAAGGACGGGCTCGCCGACGCGGCGCGCGAGATCGCGCGTGCCGCCCCGTCCCACAGGCGCCCGCCGTTCGGGAAGCGCATCCTCGCCTGGCCGCTGCTGCGCTCGATCGTCGCGTCCCAGGCCCGCAAGCAGGTGGCGCGGCGCGCGAACCCCGCGCACTATCCGGCCCCCTACGCCATCCTCGAGCTGTTCGAGCGACATGGCGCCGCGGGCACAGCGGCATTCGAGGCGGAAGCGCGCTCGATCGCGCGGCTGTTCCTCAGCGAGCAATCTAGGAACCTGGTCCGCGTCTTCTTCCTGCAGAACCGGATGAAGGCGCTCGGCGGGAAGTCGAAGCGCAAGTTCGCGCGCGTCCACGTCGTGGGTGCCGGCGTCATGGGCGGCGACATCGCGGCCTGGTGCGCCTCGCGGGGCCTTACCGTCACGTTGCAGGACCGCGAGTTGAAGTACGTCGAGCCTGCACTTGCCCGCGCACGCGAGTTCTTCGGCAAGCGCGCACGCGACCCGGCGAAGTCGGCGGAGATGGCCGCCCGGCTCACGGCGGACGTCGACGGCGCCGGCGTGCCGGAAGCCGACATCGTGATCGAGGCGATCTTCGAGAACGCCGACGCGAAGCGCGAGCTGTACGCGAAGCTCGAGCCGCGGATGAAGCCGGACGCGATCCTCGCCACCAATACGTCGAGCATCGTGCTCGAGGACCTGGCACGGAATCTCGCGGATCCGGCGCGCCTCGTGGGCCTGCACTTCTTCAATCCGGTCGCCAAGATGACGCTGGTGGAGATCATCCGGTCCGGGCAGACGCGTGCCGAGATCGTCGAGGATTCGCTCGCGTTCACGCGCAGGCTCGACAAGCTGCCCCTGCCCTGCCGCAGCTCGCCGGGATTCGTCGTCAACCGCGTGCTGATGCCGTACATGACCGAGGCGATGCTCGCCGCAGACGAGGGCGTGCCACTCGCGCTGATCGACCGCGTGGCCGTCGAGTTCGGAATGCCGATGGGCCCGATCGAGCTTGCCGACACGGTCGGCCTCGACGTCGCAGCGCACGTCGGCAAGATCCTCGCCGAAGCGTTCGGGATGGCGGTGCCGCGCGGCACGGCGGAACTGATCGCCGCCGGCAACCTCGGGCGCAAGTCCGGCCGCGGATATTACGAGTGGCGCGACGGCAGGCCCGTCAAGCCGGAAGGCACGGGACGCCCGCCGGACGATCTCGCGGACCGGCTCGTGCTCCAGTATCTCAACGAAGCGGTCGCATGCCTCCGCGAAGGCGTCGTCGAGGACGAGGACCTGCTCGACGCCGGCATGATCTTCGGCACCGGCTTCGCGCCGTTTCGCGGCGGTCCATTGCATTACGCACGCGCGCGCGGCATTCCCGCCATCGTCACGCGATTGCAAGCACTTGCATCGAAGTATGGCCCGCGTTTCCGGCCGGACGAGGGCTGGGCTGCCCTCGAAGCGCGCCGGTGAGGCTATGATAGGATTCGCGCCCGCGCGGCAGGGGGGTCCTGCCGCGCCATGCGCACGATGAAATGACTCAAGACAAGCCGGTCGAACTCGACGTGTTGCGCAGCTTCAGCCCGCTGGACGGTCTGAAGCGCGAGAACCTGCACGCGCTCGCCAAGAAGACGCGGCTGCAGGAACTCGACTCCGGCCGCATCCTCTTCAAGGAGGGCGAGTCCGACAAGCGCACGATCTACATTGTCGGCGGCGAACTCGAACTGCGCGTCGGCGACCGCACGGTGTCGATGCTGCGCGCCGGCACGCCCGAGGCGCGGATCGCCATTGCTGCCGGCCAGCCGCGGCGCTTCACGGCGCGTGCGCTCTCCGACGTCACCTACGTCGCGATCGACTCGGACCTGCTCGACGTCATGATCACCTGGGACCAGACGGGCTCGTACGAGGTCAGCGAGATTGCCGGCGGCGGCAGCGCGGACGGCGACGACTGGATGACGGTGCTGCTGCAGACCAAGGCCTTCCATCGCATCCCGCCCGCGAACCTGCAGGCGCTCTTCATGCGCATGCAGCACGTGGCCTGCCGGGCGGGCGAAGTCGTCATCAAGCAGGGCGACGACGGCGACTTCTTTTACGTGATCACCAAGGGCTCCGCCGTGGTGACGCGGGAGACCCCGATGAACCGCGACGGCCTCAAGCTCGCGGAGCTCGGCGTCGGTGAGTCGTTCGGCGAAGAGGCCCTGATTTCCGACGGCAAGCGCAACGCGACGATCACCATGCAGACGGATGGCGCGCTCGTCCGTCTCGGCAAGGACGACTTCAAGGAACTCCTGAACGAGCCGCTGCTGCACTGGGTGGAGCTTCCCCATGCGCGCGAGTTGATCGAGCGCGGCGCGAAGTGGCTCGACGTGCGCCTGCCGTCCGAGTTCGAAACCTTTCACCTCGACGACGCGCTGAACGTGCCGCTCTACTTCATCCGGCTCAAGGTCAAGACGCTCGACACTAAGACGCCCTACATCGCGGTCTGCGATACCGGGCGGCGCAGTTCGGCCGCCGCCTTTCTGCTTTCCGAACGGGGATTCGACGCCTATTGCCTCCAGGGAGGCATGGCCGGCAACCAGCTCGGCCCGGATTGATCACATCGTATGCGTGGCCTTGTCGCCGCCGAGCGCGCCGGCCAGATAAGACTCGATCTTCTTCTGCGTCGTGCCGCGGTCCTGCTCGCTGAACTGCACGCCGATGCCCGCCGTCCGCTTGCCCTGCGCGCCCTTGGGCGTCAGCCAGATGACGCGTCCCGCGACCGGAAGCTTCTCCTCCTCGCCCATCAGGTTGAGGAGCATGAAGACCTCGTCGCCAAGCCGATAGCTGCTGTTGGTCGGGATGAAGAGCCCGCCGTTCTTCACGAACGGCATGTATGCGAGGTATAGCGCGCTCTTGTCCTTGATCGTGAGCGTCAGGAGACCCGGCTTGGTGGATGGTGCCCGCATTTTCATCAACCCGCGCTCTCCTCCGATCCCTTCGCCCTCCGCCCAAGCAGGGCAGCCAGCGAGACTGCGAGCCCTTCAAAAAGTAACTGCATGTTCAGCGACCCGCCCGCCTGCCGGCGCGCCTCGCGCAGCTGGTCGAGCAGGCCGAAACCCGCCCGTATCTTCGTTTCCAGGCCCGGCGGCTGCAACCATGGTAATCGATTATTGTTAACCAGATCACTAGCCAGCGATGCGTCCTTCAAGCTGCGTGTGAGCCAGCTTTCAAGCCAGGTGAGCCGCGCGCCGGGCGAATTCCTGGCGCAATGGTCGGCAAACGCGACAAAGTCGAGGCGGCCCTCCATGGCCGCGGCCACAGCCTCCTGCATCTCGGCTTCCAGCGACCCCAGGCCATCTTCCTGGTACTCCAGGGCCCGGAATGGCGCGCCCGACGCGAGCACAAGAAGCGCAGCTGCCTGCTGCGAAGCACCCTGCCCCGCCAGCCAGGCGAGCGCGTCGGTGGCCGCCGGCAGCGGCATCGCCATCCGCATGCAGCGGCTCAGGATGGTTTTCGGGATCCGCTCGACGCGGCTGGCCGCCAGCACGAGGTAGGTCTCGCTCGCGGGTTCCTCGAGCGTCTTGAGGAGGGCGTTGTGGGCCTTGGCGCTCATCGCGTCGGCCGGCGCAATGACGGCAACCTTGGCGCCTCCTCGGTAGCTGCGCATCGACAGGACCTCGGACAGCCTGCGCAGCTGGTCGATTCCAATATCTTTCTTGTCCGGCAGTACGCCGACCCAGCGGAAATCCGGATGGCTGCCGGCGCGGAACAGGCGACAATCGGCGCACTGTCCGCAGGGTCGCCCACTGTCGGCGCGACACAGGAGCCTCGCCGCGAGCCAGGCCGCAATCTCGTCCTGTCCCGCTCCGGAAACGCCGGTCAGCAGCACGCCGTGCGGCATGCGGCCTTGGGCATGCAGCGCCCCGAAGCGCGCGCGCACCGGCTCGAGCCAGGCCACGTTTGCCCGTTCCAGCAGCGGCGCCGTCTCGGGCGTGAGCGCGACATCATCCTCGAGTTCGCTTTCGGCCATCGTTCAGCGCCCGAGGCGGGCCAGCACGCCGTCGATCAACGTGGCGACGACCGTCGCGATCTCCGCCTCCAGCTGGGTCGCATCGACGATGCGGACGCGATCCGGGTCGCGCTCGGCGATCGCCTGGTACGCGCGACGCACGCGTTCGAAGAACGCCGTATCCTCGGATTCGATCCGGTCCCGCCCGGGTCCGCGACCGGCGAGCCGCAGGTGCGTGACGTCCGCCGGCGCGTCGAATACCAGCGTGAGGTCGGGTGCGAGTCCAGGATGCGCGATGTCTGCTAGCGCGCGAATCGATGCGGCGTCGACGCCCCGGCCGCCGCCCTGGTAGGCCTCGGTCGTGTCCGTGAATCGATCGCAGAGCACGCAGCGCCCGGCGGCCAGCGCCGGTCGGATAACCTCCGCGACATGGCTCGCGCGCGCCGCGAAGTAGATCAGGAGCTCGGCGGTCGCGCTGACCGGGCCGTGACCGGTTTCGAGCACCAGCGCCCGCAGCTTCTCCGCAAGCAAAGTGCCGCCCGGCTCGCGCGTGACAACCGGTTCGATCCCGCGGGCGCCGAGGTGCGCCGCCGCCAGCGAAATCTGCGTGGACTTGCCGACGCCTTCCACGCCCTCGAATGTGATGAACGCGCCGCGCACCGCGTCAGCGTACCCGAACGCTGCGGCCGCGGCGCAGGTTGGCGATGTGGCGCGCGACGTTTGCGTTGTGCGCGGCGAGCGTCGCGGCGAAAAAGTGGCGGCCGTCGCCGAGCCCGGTTGCAACGAAGTAGAGCGAGTCCGTCGCCGCCGGCTGGACGGCTGCGTCGAGCGCCGCGCGCCCGGCGAGCGCGATCGGCGTCGGCGGCAGGCCGGCGCGCGTGTACGTGTTGTAGTCGGTGTCGCCCTCGAGGTCCCTGCGCCGCAGGTTGCCGTCGAACCCCGTGCCGAGGCCGTAGATCACCGTCGGATCGGTTTGCAGCCGCATCCCTTTGCGCAGCCGGTTGACGAAGACGCCTGCGATGAGCGGTCGTTCGTCCTCGGCGCCGGTTTCCTTTTCGACGAGAGATGCCAGGATGAGGGCCGCGTACGGCGTGTCGATCGGCAGTCCGGCTGCGCGCCGCGACCACGCGGCGGCCAGCTCGTTCTCGAGCCGCGCATGCGCCTGGCGCAGGAGTTCGCGGTCCGTCGTGCCGCGTGGAAATCGGTACGTGTCCGGGAAGAACAGCCCCTCCGGATGCGGATCGCGCAGCCCAAGCCGCGCCAGGATCGCGCCGTCGTCGAGCCCTTCGAGTTCGACCTTGACCTCGGGATGCGCCTGTATGGCCGCCAGGGCCTGACGGAAAGTCCAGCCCTCGGGCAGCGTAAGCGCGTGCAGGATGACGTCGCCCGACACGAACTGCTCGAGCAGCATTGCCGGCGAAGTACCGGGCTGCAGGCGATATTCGCCGGCCTTAAGTCGCGTCGCGAGACGCTCGCGCTTCGCGTGGCGCAACCAGGTCGCGGGGCGCTCCATGAGCCCCGCCTGTTCGAGCCGGCGGGCGACGGACGTCAGCGACGCGCCGCGCGTCACCTCGAAGCCCGTGGGTTCGACCAGCGCGGCGATCGGTTCGCGCAGCCACTTGCGCTCGTAATGGTTCCAGGCGAGGAAGGCCGCGATCGCAAGGACTGCGAACAGTGCCCCCGACTGCAGCCAACGGTTCACTGTCGGACGAGCCATGCGTTGAATGCCACGGCCGCCGGGTCGACGGCGAGCTTGCGCCCGTCGAGCGTGGCGACCGGCCAGGCGCCGATCAGTGCATTCGTCAGGACGAGCGACTTCGCCGAGGCGACGTCGGTGACTTCGAGCGTGCGTTCCACGACCTCGTCCCCTTGATCGCCGGACCATTGGCTGAACGCGCGCCGCATGACGCCTGCGACTCCGCAGGCGTCGAGGCGCGGGGTGATCCAGGTGCCGTCGATGCGGGCAAAGAGATTGGCCTGCGTCGCGGCGATCACGTGGCCGGCGTCGTCCTGCATGAGGCCCTCGTCCATCGTGCCATCATCCCACTCGGCACGCGCCAGGACCTGCTCGAGCCGGTTCAGGTGCTTGTGGCCGGCCAGGGCGCCGTTGCGCGCAAGGCGCGTCCGGCACCATCCGAGGCGGATGCCCGCCGTTGCCGTCTCGGCAGGCCAAGCCGGCCACGACGAGACGGATACGATGCGTGTCGGCCGTGGATCGCGCGG
>DATMEC010000159.1:0-2530 GCA_035557125.1 Steroidobacteraceae bacterium | reverse complement strand
ATCGGGGTGAAGGCAGTCCCGCCGATGCCGCCGAGACTCGAGATCGTGAAGCAGCCGCCCTGCATCTCGGCCGCCGCGAGCTTTCCCGCCCGCGCCTTGCCGGCGAGCTCGGCGAGGTCGCGCGCGAGCTCGTAGACGTCCTTGCGGCCGGCATCGCGGATCACCGGCACCACGAGCCCGTTCGGCGTATCGGCTGCAAAGCCGAGGTGCAGGTACTTCTTGAAGACGAGGTTCTGCCCGCTCGCGTCGAGCGAGGCGTTGAAGTTCGGGAACTGCGCGATCACGCGGACGCAGGCCCGCGCGATAAACGCAAGCGGCGTCAGCTTGATGCCGCGGCTCGCCGCACGATCCTTGAGCGACGCACGGAGCTTCTCCAGCTCGGTGATGTCCGCCTCGTCGTGCTGCGTGACGTGCGGGATGTTGACCCACGCCGCCTGCAGCCGCGTCCCCGAGATCTTCTGGATGCGGCCGAGCGGCTTGACCTCGACCGGCCCAAACGCCGCGAAGTCGACGTCGTGTACGCGTGGCAGCGCAGCGCCCGCCGAATCCGCGCGCGGCGGACCCGTGAGGGCCTTCTTGACGAACGCCTTGACGTCGTCCTCGCTAATGCGGCCCTTGAACCCGCTGCCGGCGACCCGCGCGAGGTCGACGCCGAGTTCGCGCGCGAAGCGCCGCACCGCGGGGCTCGCGTGCGCGCTGCGGATGTCCCCCAGCGCGGCTGCCGCGGGTGCGGCGGCCGGGGCCGTGATGCGCGTCGTGGAGTCAGGCGCCGGGACCTTTGCGGATGCGGGGGGTGCCGTAGCGGGTTCCGCAGGCTTCGCGGCGGGCGCCGCGGCCGCCTCGCCCTTTACCGTCGCCACGACGTCCCCGGCGTTCACGCGCCCGCCCCGGGCGACGTGGAGCTTCGTGACCTTCCCGGCCGCCGACGACGGCACGTCCATCGTCGCCTTGTCCGTCTCCAGCGTCACCAGCGGAGATTCGAGTGCGACGGTGTCGCCCTCCTTCACCAGGACCTCGATGATTTCGACGTCCTTGAAGTCACCGAGGTCCGGCACGCGCACCTCGATTGCCGCCGGAGCCGCTGCGGATGCCGGCGGCGCGGCGGGCACGGACTTCGCAGCGGGGGCGGACTCCGGTGCGGAGGCGGGCTTCGATGCAGGGGCAGCCTGCAAGCCCTCGATGACGACGACCGGCGAGCCCTTCGAGACCCGGTCGCCCTTCTTCACCGAGACTTCGGCCACGCGGCCAGCCGCGGACGAGGGGACGTCCATCGTCGCCTTGTCGGTCTCGAGCGTGATGAGCGGCGCCTCGACCTCGACCGTGTCGCCCGCCTTGACCAGCACCTCGATGACTTCCACGTCATTGAACTCGCCGAGGTCAGGCACGACGACGGTGGTGCGCTCAGGCAACTCAGCTCACCTGCGGGTCGGGCTTGCCGGGATCGATGCCGAATTTCTTGATGGCGAGCGTAACGCTCGAGCGGTCGATCCGGCCGTCGTCGGCGAGCGCCTTGAGCGCGGCCACCACGATCCAGTGACGATCCACCTCGAAGTGGCTGCGCAGCGCCGCACGCGCGTCGCTGCGGCCGAAGCCGTCGGTGCCAAGCGATACGTAGCGGCCGGGTACCCACTGGCGGATCTGGTCGGCGACCGCCTTCATGTAGTCGGTCGCGGCGACGAACGGGCCCTGCCTCCCCGCGAGGCACTCGCGCACCCAAGGCTGGCGCGGCTTGTCGCCCGGCCTCAGCATGGCCTCGCGCTCGGCGGCCAGCGCGTCGCGACGCAGCTCCGAGAAGCTCGTGACGCTCATGACGTCCGCCGGGATGCCGAACTCGGACTCGAGGAGCTCCGCCGCCGCCAGCGCCTCGCGCAGGATGGTGCCGGACCCGAGCAGCGTCGCGCGCACCGCGCCGCGCCCGCCGATGTGCAGCAGGTACATGCCGCGCAGGATGCCCTGCTCGACGCCCTTCGGCATCGCCGGGTGCGCGTAGTTCTCGTTCATGACGCTGATGTAGTAGAAGACGCTTTCCTGTTCCGCGTACATGCGGCGCAGGCCGTCCTGCATGATCACGGCGAGCTCGTATGCGAAGCAGGGATCGTAGGCGACGCAGTTCGGGATCGTGGATGCGAGCAGGTGGCTGTGGCCGTCCTGGTGCTGCAGGCCCTCGCCCGCGAGCGTCGTGCGTCCCGCGGTGGCCCCCAGCAGGAAGCCCCGCGTGCGCATGTCGCCTGCCGCCCACGCGAAGTCGCCGATGCGCTGGAAGCCGAACATCGAGTAGAAGATGTACATCGGAATCATGTTGATCCCGTGGTTCGCGTAGGCCGTGCCCGCCGCCATCCACGAGCAGAAGGCGCCGGCTTCGTTGATGCCTTCCTCGAGCATCTGGCCTTTCTTGTCCTCGCGGTAGTACGTCAGCTGGTCGGCGTCCTGCGGCGTGTACAGCTGGCCCACCGACGAATAGATGCCGACCTGCCGGAACAGCCCCTCCATGCCGAAGGTGCGCGCCTCGTCCGGCACGATCGGCACCACG
>DATMEC010000158.1:0-17372 GCA_035557125.1 Steroidobacteraceae bacterium | reverse complement strand
ATGATGGTCGTGCAGACGAGGACCTGGAAGCGGCGATGGTAGAAATCGAGCATTAGCTGCTCGAGCTCGCGCTCCCGCATCTGGCCGTGGCCGACGCGGATCGTCGCCTCCGGCACCAGGCGGCGCAGGCGCCCGGCGAATCCCTCAATGTCCTCGACCGCGTTGTGCACGACGTAGACCTGTCCGCCGCGCCGGATCTCGCGCAGGCACGCCTCGCGCACCAGGCCGTCGCTCCATTCGGCGACGAAGGTCTCGATGGCGACGCGCTCGGCCGGCGGCGTCGTCATCAGCGACAGGTCCCGCAGGCCGCCGAGCGCCATGTTGAGCGTGCGCGGGATCGGCGTCGCCGTCAGCGTGAGCATGTCGACGTCCGCGCGCATCTGCTTGAGCCGCTCCTTGTGGCCGACGCCGAAGCGGTGCTCCTCGTCGACCACGACGAGCCCGAGGTCGCGGAACGACACGTCACGCTGCAGCAGGCGGTGCGTGCCGATCACGATGTCGACCGCGCCCGACTTGAGCCCCTCGACGATCGCGCGCTGCTCCGGGCCGGTGCGAAATCGCGACAGGCTCTCGACGCGCACCGGCCAGTCCGCGAAGCGGTCGGCGAAGGTCTGGGCGTGCTGCTGCGCGAGCAGGGTCGTCGGCACGAGCACGGCGACCTGGCGGCCACCTGTGACCGCGGCGAACGCCGCCCGGAGCGCGACCTCGGTCTTGCCGAAGCCGACGTCGCCGCAGACAACCCGGTCCATGGACTTGCCCGAGCGCATGTCGGCGAGCACCGCCTCGATCGCCTCGTGCTGGTCGATCGTCTCCTCGAACGGGAATGCGGCCTCGAAGGTCCGGTAGGCGTCCTCGTCGAACGAGAGCGGCCTGCCTTCGCGTGCGGCACGCCGCGAGTACAGGTCGAGCAGTTCTGCGGCGACGTCGCGCACGCGTTCCGCCGCGCGGCGGCGGGCCCGCGCCCACTGCTCGGTGCCGAGCTTGTGCCAGGGCGCCGATTCAGGCGAGCCGCCGGTATACCGGGTCACGCGGTCGAGCGCGTGCACCGGCACGTACAGGAGATCGCCGCCGGCGTACTCCAGCACCAGGAATTCCGCCGGGTTCCCGGCGACCTGCATGACCTTCAGGCCGCGATAGCGCCCGACGCCGTAATCCTCGTGCACCACCGGCGCGCCGGGCGACAGCGAGGCGAGCTCCCGCAGGATGACTTCGGGATCGCGCTCGGCGCGCCGGCGCCGCCGCTCCTGCCGGGCGCGCTCGCCGAAGAGCTGCTCCTCGGCGACGAGTGCGACCGCGCGCTCCGGCAGCAGGAAGCCGCGCACGTCGGGTGCGACCGCGAGGCCGAGCGCGCTTCCGCTCGCGAGGAATGCGGGCCATTCCACCGTCACGTCCGCCGAGAGGCCCTGGCGACGCAGCATGTCGAGCAGCACTTCGCGTCGCCCGGCGGAATCGGCCGTCACGAGCGTGCGCCCGTCGAATTCCGCGAGGAAGGCGGCAAGCTTCTCGAGCGGGCGGGACCCGCGGCCATCGCCCCGAAGCTCCGGCGGCGGCTTGGCGCCGAAATTCTCGAATGGCAGGGTCGCGCCAATCGGCTCCACCTTGACCGCCGTCAGGTCGACGCGCGGATGCCGCTCGATGGCGGAGAGCGCCTCGCCGAGCGGCACGAATGACTCGGCTGGGGGTAGCAACGGCCGTTCGCGGTCATGACGTCGTTCCTCGAACCGCGATTCGATCTCGTCGGCGTATTGGCCGAGGGACCGCTCGAGATCCGCGAAATCAACGACGATGCTGCCGGCCGGCAGGTAGTCGCAGAATCCATGGGTCTCGCCGAAGAAGAGTGGCAGCCACGCCTCGATGCCGGCGGGCATCTGGCCTGCGCTCACCGCCCGGTAGACCGCGCATTGCTGCGGGTCGCCTTCGAAGTGTTCGCGCCACCGGCTCCTGAAGCCGGCGATGGCGTCGGCCGTCGAGGGAATCTCGCGCGCGGGCAGGAGCGGCACGGCGGGAAGCCGCGCACCGGATCGCTGGTCGGACGGGTCGAACTGCCGCACCGATTCGACCAGGTCGTCGAACAGGTCGAGGCGATACGGTTGCGGCGCGCCGGCCGGGTACAGGTCGACGACCGAGCCCCGCACCGCGAACTCACCGGGACTCAGGACCTGCGAGACCTGCGCGTAGCCTGCGTCCGCAAGCCGCTTGCGCAGTCGCGGCAGGTCGATGCGATCGCCGGCCGCGAGCGTGAATGCATGCGCCTCGATGAACGTGCGCGGCGGGAGCCGGTCGAGCAGGGCGGCGACCGTCGTGACGACGATCCCCCGCTCGACGTCCGGCAGCGCGGCGAGCGTGCGCAGCCGCTCGGACACGATGTCGGGATGGGGGGAAAACGGATCGTAGGGCAGGGTTTCCCGGTCCGGGAACGACCAGATGCCCAACCGTCCGGCGGCGTAGAAGCGCAACTCCGCAAGCTGCTGGTCCGCCTCGCGGCCACTGCCCGTTACGAGGATGAGCGGCGCCGACCGGCTCGCCGCTTCGGCGAGGAAATACGCGGCACTGCTGCCGTACAACTCGCCCCAACGCATGCGCTGGATGCCGGTGGGCATTCGGGTCGGGGTCGAGCGCGACTCGGGCATGAAGTTCCTGCACGCAAAACTCCCCGTTCCGGGCGAACCCGGCGGGGTCTGGAGTCGCAGGATACCTCGGACCGGACGGCGGACGAATCAGCCGGCTGGAGCGCTACTCACGAGGACGGAGTGCAGCACGCGATCGTGCTCGAAATAAACCGAGAACTGCGGATAGTCCCAGCGCGTGATCGGGGGCGCTCCGACCGTGGCATGCCGGCTTGTCGGCTCGCCAAAGTGGCCCTGGACCGTCGCCATGGAACTGCCCCGGTTCGGGCGATCGCCAGCGGCGGCCGGATTGCCGGTATCCGTGCTGAGCGTCTCCGCGATGGCGGGCGTGGCCGTGGCGAGCGCAGTCAACAGCAAAATGCGTAGGATAGGCATCGCGTTACCTCCGCTTTCGAGTGTAGCACCGGGTGGGAGCCTGTCGAGGTTGCCACGGTAAATCCTTGATAGGCATCCCGAATCCTGTGAACTACCGCACATGTTGATGCCATTGCCCCTTGGGCTCGGGCTGCGCTACGTCAGTGCCCGCCAGCACGAGTATTTCGTATCGTTCATCAGCTGGGTCTCGCTCGCCGGGATCTGCCTCGGCGTCGCTGCACTCATCGCAATCCTGTCGGTCATGAACGGGTTCGAGGGCGAGCTGCGCACGCGGCTCCTCGCACTCTCGGCGCACACGACGCTGCCCGCGCCGGCGAACCCGAAGGAGCTGCGGGAGCTCGCCGAACGGGCCGGCGGCCAGCCGGGCGTCGTGCGCGCGGAGCCTTTCATCGAAGTCCAGGGTCTCCTCTCGCGCGGCACGACACTCGCCGGCGCCGTCCTGCGCGGCATCGACGCGCGTGAGCAGGCCGCGGGCGGAGCGCTCGCGGGTGCGATGGTCGAGGGCCGCGTGACGGATCTCGCTCCGGGCAGCCGTCACGTCGCGCTCGGCCGGGCACTCGCGATCCAGCTGCAGGCCGGGCAGGGCGACGACCTCAATCTCCTGCTGTTGCGGGCAGGGGCAGACGGCGCACTCGCGCCCCGGATCGGGGCGTTCACGGTGTCGGGCAGTTTCGAGATCGGCCTCGCCGACCACGACCTGACGCTCGCGTTCGCCTCGCTCGAGGACGTCGCGGGGCTCGCGGGTCCCGCGGCCAGCGCGGGCGTGCGCGTGTTCTACGCGGACCCCTTCGAGGCGCCCGCGCAGACGCCCGTGCTGGCGGCGGCGCTCGGCACCGACGCCGGGACCGACTGGACCGTGGAACACGCGGCGTACTTCCATGCGATCCGGCTCGAGAAGACCATGATGACCGGCATCCTGCTCCTGATCGTCGCGGTGGCCGCATTCAACGTCGTCGCGAGCCTCGTCATGGTGGTGTCGGAGAAGCGCAACGACATCGCCATCCTGCGCACGCTCGGGCTTTCGCGCGGCGGGGTCATCGCGACCTTCATCGTTCAGGGAACCGTCATCGGCTGGATCGGCGCCCTCGCGGGCATCGGCCTCGGCGTGCTGCTCGCGCTGAACGCAGGCAGCATCGTCCATGCATTCGAGCGCTGGTTCGGGTTCGAGCTCTTCGACCCGACCGTCTACTACATTTCGCGCATTCCGTCGGAACTGCGGGCCACCGACGTCGCACTGGTATCGGTGACGGCATTCGCGCTGACGCTGCTCGCGACGCTCTACCCGGCGCGGCGCGCGGCCGCGACGGAGCCCGCCGAGGCGCTGCGCTATGAATAGGACGGCCGCGTGGATCGGGCTGCGTTACCTGCGCGCGCGGCAGGGCAGCCGCTTCGTCGGCTTCATCTCCGGAATCGCGATGACGGGCATCGCGCTCGGCGTGTTCACGCTCATCGTCGTACTGTCGGTGATGAACGGCTTCGAGCGCGACCTCAGCCGGCGCATCCTCGACGTGGTCGCCCACGCTACGCTCGAAGGCGACGGCGGCCGCCTCGACGGCTGGCGCGGGATCGCGGAAAGGACCGCTGCGGCGCCAGGCGTCGTCTCGGTCGCGCCCTTCGTGGAAGGGCGCGGCATGATCGTGGCGGGCGAGCGCTCGTCGGCCGTGGACCTGCGCGCCGTGGAGCCCGACGCGGAACGGCGCGTCTCGGCGCTCGAGCGGCACCTGTCGGGGCGCGGGTTCGGCGAGCTGGTCCCGGGCGAATGGCGCATCCTGCTCGGCCGCGGACTCGCCGAAAAGCTCCGCGTCGCGGCTGGCGACGGCGTCCTGGTCGTCATCGCGCAGGGAACTGTCACGCCGGCCGGCGTCATCCCGCGCATGCGGCGCTTCACGGTTGCCGGCTTCATCGACGCGGGCATGTACGAATTCGACCAGGGGCTGGCGCTCGTGCACCTCGACGATGCGAGGCGCCTGTTCCGGCTCGGCGACGCCGTCACCGGATTGCGCTACGCGTTCGACGACCCCGGCGCCGCCGGGCAGCGGATCCGTGCGATCGCGGAGAGCCTCGAGGGCCGCTACTACATCAGCGACTGGAGCCGGCGCCAGGGGAGTTTCTTCCGCTCCCTCCAGGTGACGAAATCGATCATGTTCTTCATTCTCCTGCTGGTGGTTGCCGTCGCCGCCTTCAACATCATCTCGACGCTCGTCATGGTCGTGAAGGAGAAGCGCGCCGACATCGCCATCCTGCGCACGCTCGGAGGTTCCCCCGGCGACATGCTCGCGATTTTCATGACCCAGGGGTCGATCATCGGGCTGCTCGGAACGGCCGTTGGCGTCGCGCTTGGCCTGCTCGTGGCCGCCAACGTGACCGCGATTGCGGGCGGGCTCGAACGCCTGACCGGCCTCACGCTGGTGGATCCCCGCGTCTATTTCATCTCCGAGCTGCCCTCCGAGATCCGCACGGGCGACGTGGTCCTGATCGCGACCGTCGCGCTCGTGCTCGGCATGCTCGCGACCCTGTACCCGGCCTGGCGCGCAGCCCGGACGCAGCCTGCCGAATCCCTGCGCCACGAGGTCTGAGCGGATCACCATGAGCGAAAACGTCGTGCTCGCCTGCGAGAACCTGGTGAAGGAGTTCCGCCAGGGTCCGGCCCTGGTGCGCGTGCTGCAGGGCGTGAATGCCGCCATCTTTCAAGGGGAGCGGGTCGCGGTCGTCGGCGCGTCCGGTTCGGGCAAGACGACACTGCTGCAGCTGCTCGGCGGGCTCGACCTGCCGACCGCGGGACGCGTGCTCATCGACGGGCGCGAGATGTCGGCGCTCGAGGATGGCGAGCGCGGGCGACTGCGCAACGCCGCCATGGGATTCGTCTACCAGTTTCACCACCTGTTGCCGGAATTCAGCGCCGTCGAGAACGTCGCCATGCCGCTCCTGATCCGGGGCCTGCCGCGTGCCGACGCGGCGCGCGCCGCAACGAGCCTGCTCGAGCGGGTCGGGCTCGGCGCGCGACTGGCGCACCGGCCGTCACAGCTCTCAGGGGGCGAGCGGCAACGCGCGGCCGTCGCGCGCGCACTGATCACCCGGCCGCGCATCGTGCTCGCGGACGAGCCGACCGGCAACCTCGACGGCGGCCATGCGCGACAGGTCCTCGAGCTGATGATGGAACTCAACCGGGAGCTCGGAACGAGCCTCGTGATCGTGACGCACGATCATGCGCTCGCTGCGCGCATGGACCGCATGCTCCACCTGGAAGACGGAATACTGCGCGAACGCAGCGCCTGATCGCCACCTGCGGGGGCGCCGGCGCCGCTAGCCTGCAGGAATTCCCAACGCAGGTCGGGCTGCATGCTCCGGAGTGCGCTTGCCTTCCTGGCCGGTGCGGCGGCGATGCACGTCCTGCCGGTCCCATGGCCGCCCGTGGTTGCGGCCGTTCCGGCGCTGGCTGCTGCCTGCGCCTTGCGGCGGGCACCGGCGCTGGCGGCGTGCCTCGCCGGATGCGCGTGCGCGCTCCATGCCGCGGCGACGGCAGTCTCCGGCGCGTGGCCCTGCGCCCGGGACCGCGAGACCGTCGAAGTGGCCGGGCACATCGCTTCGCCTCCTGTGGTCCGGCCGGATCGAATCGAATTCGACCTGGAGACTGCGAGTTCGGCGCCGCACTCTCCGTGGACCGGACGGGTCCGCCTGTCTTGGTACGACGCCGACCGCCTGCCGAGTGCCGGAGAGCGTTGGCGCATCCGGGCGCGACTGCGCTGTCCGCGCGGATTCTCGAATCCAGGCTCGCCCGACCGGGAGCTGGGACTGCTGCGCGACGGCATCGACGCGACCGGCTACGTCGTCGACGGCGATGCGGCGGAACTGATCGGCGAGTCGTCCGCACCGGACGTGGAGCGGCTGCGGGAGCGTGTCGCGGGCGCCATTGCCGATGCGCTGCCCGCGGGGCCGACCGTCGCGGTGCTGCAGGGACTTGCCGTCGGCGTGCGCGGCAACATTTCGGACGCCCTCTGGGAGGCATTTGCGGCGACGGGACTTGCACATCTCATTGCGATTTCGGGCCTGCATGTCACGGGCTGCGCGCTCATGGCGTTGCTCGCGCTGCGATTCGCCTGGCGACTGCGCGTCCTGCCGCCGACGCGCGCGCGGCTCGCGATCGAGATGACGGCGGTCGTCGCGGTCACCGCGGCGTACGCCTTGCTGTCGGGCGCGTCGATCCCGGCGTTGCGCACGCTCGCGATGGTCGCGCTGTTCGCCCTGTTGCGCTGCCTGAGGCGATCACCGCCGCTTGCCGAATCCCTTGCGCTCGCGGCGACGGTCCTGGTGGCCGCCGATCCCCTGGCGATCACTTCGGCGGGGTTCTGGCTCTCGTTCGTGGCGACTGCGGCGCTGTTCGCGGCAGGCTCCGCCGGAACCGGGTGGCGCGGCTGGGTCCGCGGATTCGCGCGCGCGCAACTCGCGATCACGATCCTGCTGGCCCCCGTGCTGGCGGCGACGTTCGGCCGGCTTTCGCTCGTAGCTCCACTCGTGAATGCCGCCGCGATTCCCGTCTTCAGCATCCTGATACTGCCGGCCGTGCTGCTCGGAACGGTGCTGGCGGTGTTTGCGCCTGCAGCATCGTCGCTTCTCTGGCAAGGGCTCGGCGGCCTCCTGGACGGCAGCTGGCCCGTCCTGACCGCGATCGGCGGCTGGCCTCTCGCGAGCTTCGCACCGGCCGCGCAACCGCTCGCGCTGGTCGTGGCTGCAACAGCGCTTTCATTCGGCGCGCTGCTCGTTCCCTCGAGGGGCATCGCGGCGGCGGCCGCAGTGATTCTCGGCGCACTGGTCTGCGGCCGTGCGGCGGTTGTCGAGCCCGGCGCATTCACGCTGACCGTAATCGACGTGGGCCAGGGCCTCGCGGCAGTCGTCGAAACCGCGGGTCACACCCTCGTGTTCGATACCGGACCACGCTGGCGCGGAGGCTCGGTCGCCGCCCGCGTCTCGTTGCTGCCCTACCTCCGTGCGCGGGGTGTCCGCAGGATCGACCGCCTCGTCGTGAGTCACGACGACCAGGATCACGCCGGCGGCTTCCCGCTCGTATCGGCCGGCGTGAACGTCGCGCGAACGATGGCGCCGCCGGGAAGCCGTGCCAATGCCGGGGAGACCTGCGCATCCGGCGCCGGCTGGCGGTGGGACGGCATCGAATTTCGCGTGTTGCATCCGCCCGCCGGGTTCGACGGCAGTGACAACGACCGCTCGTGCGCGATTCGCGTGTCGGGCCCGGGCGGTTCCGTCCTGCTGCTGGCGGATCCGGAAGCCGCAGCGGAATCGTTGCTCGTCGGCCAGCCAATCGCGGCGGACGTCGTCCTCATCCCGCATCACGGCAGCGCCGGTTCGTCGTCGCCGGCATTGATCGGCGCGGTGTCGGCGCGCCTCGGCATCGCGTCATCCGGCTTCG
The DNA here is from genome assembly GCA_035557125.1 of Steroidobacteraceae bacterium. GTDB lineage: Bacteria > Pseudomonadota > Gammaproteobacteria > Steroidobacterales > Steroidobacteraceae > SCUD01. Next base: position 8,948 of record DATMEC010000158.1, on the reverse strand, counting down.
GCAACCGCTGGGCCATGCCGCGCGCGGAAGTCGTGGCGCGCTGGCGCGTGGCAGGCACGACGGTGCTCAACACGGCGGAGCAGGGTGCCGTGCGAGTTCGCATTCCATCCGGGCCCGGCCCGATCACCGTCGAGACCGAGCGGCGCGACCGGCCGCACTGGTGGCGCGCCCGGCCCGGCCGATGAGGCGCGGCGGGCAGCGAAAGCAGCCGCACGGTATCATGCCGCGCCATGTGGGAAATCATCCTTGCGGGCGGCCCCGTCATGTGGCCGATCATCCTGTGCTCGGTGGTCGCCGCCGCCATCGTGCTCGAACGGTTGTGGACGCTGCAGCGCAAGCGCGTGATCCCACGTGAGCTCACTGACCGGATCTGGAAGCTGGTCGAGTCGCAGGGCCTGAACGACCGGCACATCGAGGCGCTGGGCCACAATTCGCCGCTCGGGCGCGTCCTCGCCGCCGGCCTTGCGCACCGGGAACATGGACGCGAGATCATGAAGGAAGCGATCGAGGACACGGGCCGGCACGTGGTTCACGAGCTCGAGCGCTTCCTCGGCACCCTCGGGACCATCGCGGCCGTGTCGCCGCTGCTCGGCCTGCTCGGGACGGTGACCGGCATGATCCAGGCTTTCGAGGCCATCTCGGCCGAAGGCGTCGGCGACCCGCAGATCCTCGCGGGCGGCATCGGCACGGCGCTCATCACGACGGCTGCCGGGCTCATCGTGGCGATCCCGGCGCTGTTCGCCTACCGCTACCTGCGCGGCGTCGTCGACCTCCTGGTGGTGGAGATGGAGAAGGAGGCGATGAAGCTGGTGCGCGCCTTCGACCAGATGCAGAAGCGCACGGAGCGCGGCTCACGCCGCCGCGACGCCGCCTCTTGAAGATGCAGGTCAAGCGGCCCGAGGAGGTCGAGCTCAACCTGATATCGCTGGTCGACGTCGTCCTGCTGCTGGTCATCTTCTTCATGCTGTCCACGACGTTCGTCCAGGACACGAGCCTGCGCGTCGAGCTGCCAAAGGCGGGCTCGGCAGTGGTGGAGCGCTCGGCCCAGCCGATCGTCATCACCATTTCCGCCCAGGGCAGCTATCGCGTCAACGACCGCGCCCTGGTCAACAACGAGCGGGCGACGCTGAGCGCCGCGCTGCGCCAGGTGGCGGGCGGCTCGCACGAGCAGCCCGTGACGCTGCGCGCCGATGCGCGGGCGACTCACCAGTCGGTCGTGACCGCGATGGACGTCGCGGCGAAGCAGGGCTTCACGCAGGTCAACATTGCGACTGTCAGCACGCAAGACGAAGAATAAGGTCCCGCTGCCGCCGCTCAGCGCGAGCGGCCTCAAGACCTACATGCGCCTGCTGAGCTATGCGAGGCCGCACTTGGGCATGTTTATGCTCGGTGTCGTAGGCATGGTCCTGTTCGCGGCAGTCGACATCGGGTTCGCATGGCTGGTCAAGAAGTTCGTCGACGGCGCTTTCGAAGTGCGCGATCCGCGCATGCTGTTCTACCTTCCTGCCGGCATCGTCAGCCTGTTCCTGGTACGCGGCGTGGGTGACTACCTGTCCGTGTACGCGCCGGGCTGGGTGGGCCGCCAGGTCATCAAGTCCATCCGGCACGACGTGTTCGCGCATTTCCTGCAGCTGCCCGTCTCGTTCTTCGACCGGAACGGCGTCGCCCAACTACTCTCGCGACTGACCTACAACATCGAGCTGGTCGCCGAGGCCGCTACCAATGCGATCACGATCTACATCCGCGACACGCTGTCGATCGTCGGACTGTTGTCTTATTTGATCTACCTCAATTGGAAGCTGACGCTCTTCGCGCTCCTGGTCGCGCCCGTCATCATCGGGCTGATCCGCCTGACGAGCCGGCTATTCCGGCGCTACAGCACGCGCATCCAGGCGTCGATGGGCGACGTCACGCGCGTCGGCAAGGAGTCGCTCGAAAGCCAGCGCATGGTCAAGGTGTTCAATGCCGAGGCCCGGCAACTCGCGGCGTTCGAGTCGGTCAACGAGCGCAATCGCGACAGCTTCATGAAACTGATCTCCGTGAAGGCAGTGTCGAACCCGGTATTACAGCTGATTGCGGCCTTCGGCTTGGCGGCAGTCCTGTACATGGCGATTCGCGATGTGCTGCAGGATCGCCTCTCAAACGGCGAGTTCATGTCGTTCCTGACCGCGCTGCTGCTCGTCACAGCCCCGCTTCGACGGCTTGTCAGCGTGGTCGGCCCGCTGCAACAGGGCATCGCCGCCGGGGAAAGCGTGTTCGAGGTGCTCGACGCCGAGGCCGAGGACCAGGGCGGCGACGTCGCGCTCGACCGCGCCAGGGGCGAGGTCGAGTTTCGCGACGTGTCCTTCACCTACGACGCCGAGAAGGGCCAGGTCCTGTCCGGCGTCGATTTCCGCGTCGCGCCCGGCGAGACCGTGGCGATCGTCGGCCGGTCAGGCAGCGGCAAGTCGACGCTGGTCAGCCTGTTGCCGCGCTTCCACGACCCCGACAGCGGCGCGGTGATGCTGGATGGCATCGACATCCGCAAGTACCGGCTGCCGGACCTGCGCAACCAGCTTGCGCTGGTTAGCCAGGACGTCATGCTCGTCGACGACTCGATCCGCAACAACATCGCGTTCAGCGCGCCCGGCGCGAGCGCGGCGGACGTCGAGCGCGCGGCCCGGGCGGCACACGTGCTCGAGTTCGCCACGGAGCTCCCGGAAGGCCTCGATACGGTGATCGGCGAGCGCGGCGCACTGTTGTCCGGGGGGCAGCGCCAGCGAGTCGCCATCGCGCGCGCGATCCTGAAGAACGCCCCGGTCCTGATCCTCGACGAGGCGACCTCGGCGCTCGATGCGGAGTCCGAGCACCTGGTGCAGACCGCGCTGGCGGGGCTTGTCGAAGGCCGCACGACGCTCGTGATCGCGCACCGCCTGACGACGATCGAACGGGCCGACCGCATCGTCGTGATGGATGCAGGCCGCATCGTCGAGTCCGGGACTCACGCCGAGCTCCTGGCCGCGGGTGGCGTCTACTTCGCGCTGCACCGCATGCAGTTCAACGCCTGAGCGGCGCCCCTCGCATGGGCAGGTGCCTGCACGACTGGCTCATCGCGACCTGGTACGGCGGCACCGGGCGTGGCCGCTGGCTGGTCCCGTTCGCCTGGCTGTTCGCGGGGCTCGCGCGCTTGCGCCGCGAACTGTATGCGCGCGGCATCCTGTCCCGTTACCGATCGCGCCGCCCGGTCGTCATCGTCGGCAACCTCACGGTCGGCGGCTCCGGCAAGACGCCGTTCGTGACCTGGCTGGCCGGCGCACTGTCGCGCCGGAACCTGCGGGTCGGCGTCGCGATGCGGGGCTACGGCCGCGCCGGGGGCGCCGCGCGACGCCTGACGGGCGCGGACACGGCGGATACGGCCGGCGACGAGCCGCTGATGATCCACCGCCGCCTGTCCGTGCCGGTCGCAGTGGCGGCGCGACGTGCAGATGCCGTGCGCCTGCTCGAGCCGGACTGCGACGTGGTCCTGTGCGACGACGGCCTGCAACATTACGCCCTGGCCCGCGACCTCGAGATCGTCGTCATCGACGGGATGCGCGGATTCGGCAATGGTCGCAGGCTGCCCGCGGGACCGCTGCGCGAGCCGGTCTCGCGCCTCGACGAGGCCGATGCCGTCGTCGTCAACGGTGCGGGTTTCGAGCGGCCAGGCGCGATACGCATGCGCCTCGAACCGGTGGCGGTGGTGTCGCTGCGGGACGGCACGCGTCGTCCGCTGCCGGAATTTGCCGGCCGCGACGTCGTGGCAGCCGCCGCGATCGGCAACCCGGAACGATTTTTCGCCATGCTGCGTGCCCAGGGCCTGCGGATCGAGACGCGGACGCTTCCGGACCATGCGCGATTCACGCCGGCGCTCGCGGGCGCAGGGCAGGGCAAGCCGGTGCTGCTGACCGAGAAAGATGCCGTAAAATGCAGCGGCGAGGACTGGGCCGATGCGGGCTACGTCGAAGTGACGCCCGTCGTCGATGCAGCGGCGGCCGAGGCGCTGTGCGACCGGATCGCGGGCCTTGCAGTCGGACAACGGGGTACGGATTCGTGAGTGAGCGGCTGACCGACATACTCGCCTGCCCGGTGTGCAAGGGCCCGCTCGCGTGGCAGCGGGACGCGGGCGAGTACGTCTGCCGCGCGGACCGGCTGGCATATCCCGTGCGCGACGGCATCCCGGTCATGTTGCCGGACGAAGCTCGGCGCCTCGCGCCCGACGACGACGCGCTGACCGGCCGCTGATGATCTTCAGGGTCGTCATCCCCGCGCGGCACGCATCCACCCGCCTGCCGGGCAAGCCGCTCCTGGCGATCGCGGGCCTGCCGATGATCCTGCATGTCCATGACCTGTCGTTGCGCTCCGGAGCCGCGGAGGTCATCATCGCGACGGACGACGCGCGCATCCACGACGCCTGCAGCGCGGCAGGTGCGGTCGTCGAAATGACCAGTGCCCAGCACGCGTCCGGCACGGACCGCATTGCGGAGGTCGCGCAGCGTCGCGGATGGCCGGGGGACGAAATCGTCGTCAACGTCCAGGGCGACGAGCCCTTGCTGCCGCCGGCCCTCATCGGCCAGGTGGCGAGGCTCCTGGCCGCGACCCCGGGCGCCGCGATTGCGACACTGGCGACGCCGATCGACAGCGACGCCGACTACCGCGACCCGAACGTGGTCAAGGTCGTCTCGCGTCCCGACGGGATGGCGCTTTACTTCAGCCGGGCGCCCGTCCCCTGGGACCGCGACGGCGCGGCCGAGAGCCCAGCAGGCGCCGGGCGGCATCGCGGCAGTAGGCGCCACCTCGGGCTTTACGCGTACCGGGTCGGGTCACTCCTCGCTCTCGCGGGCACGGCGCCGGCCGAGATCGAACGGCGCGAACGGCTGGAGCAACTGCGCGCGCTCGCGATGGGGCTCGCGATCGTCGTCGCCGACGCGGAGGTGTCGCCGGGCCCAGGCGTGGACACGCCGGAGGACCTGGCACGCGTAGAAGCGATCTTGCGGGCGGCCAGCCGCCGATGAATCACGCCGCCGGCAGGGTCACGCCGTTCTACGCGGTTGAGATCAACCGCATTGCGAATGCGCGCGAACGGCAGGGCCTGCCCGTCATCCACATGGAAGTCGGCCAGCCCTCGGCCGGGGCGCCGGCATCCGCGATCGCGGCCGGGCGGCGCGCAATAATCGAGTGCCCGCAGGGCTACTGGGAGAGCGGGGCGCTCGCCGAACGGCTCGAACGCCACTACAGCGAGTTCTACGGGCTCGAGATTCCGCACGAGCGAATCGTGCTCACTATGGGAGCGTCCGCGGCGCTCGTGCTCGCGATGTCGGTGCTGTTCAGCCGGGGCGACCGCGTCGCCGTACCCCGGCCGGGCTACCCGGCGCACCGCAACGCACTGCACGCACTCGGGCTCGAGCCGGTCGAGTTCGACTGCGGCGATGACACGCGCTTCCAGCCGACCGCGGCGACGGTGTCCGCGCTCGAACCTGTGCCCGCGGGCCTCATCCTGACGAGCCCGTCGAACCCGACCGGTTCGATGATCCCGGGTCCTGAGCTCGCCGCCATCGCAGCCGTGTGCCGCGAACGGGGCATCCGGATCCTGTCCGACGAGACCTACCACGGCATCACCTATGGCGGGCGCGCGGACTCGATACTCGCCCATGCACCGGACGCAGTCATCGTCAACACGTTCTCGAAGTACTGGTGCATGACGGGATGGCGACTCGGCTGGGCGGTGGTGCCTGCGACGCTCGTGGACCCGATGCGGCGCTTCGCCGGCAACCTGTTCCTCGTCCCGCCGACGCTGTCGCAACACGTCGCGCTCGCCGCCATGGACGCACATGCCGACCTCGAGGCGCATGTCGCAACCTACGCGAAGAACCGCGCGCTGCTCTCCGCTGCGCTGGCGGGATTCGGCATCCACCGCATTGCGCCGCCGGACGGCGCCTTCTACCTGTACGCGGACGTCGGCGACCTGACGCGGGACTCGCTCGCCTGGTGCCTCGAGATCCTCGATGCCACGGGCGTTGCCCTCAATACCGGCCGGGACTTCGACGGCGTCCAGGGCGACCGCTTCGTGCGCATTTCCTTTGCCGTGTCAACGGCCGAGACGCTGCAGGCGATCGAGCTGCTCGATGGCTGGTTGTGCAGGCGCAAGCGCGCATGACGCGCGTCCTTTTCGTCTGCATGGGCAACATCTGCCGCTCGCCGACCGCGGAGGCCGTGCTTCGCGAGATCGCGCGACGCGAGTCGCCCGGGCTTGTCCTCGAGGTGGATTCGGCGGGCACGCACGGCTACCACACCGGCAGCCCGCCCGACGAGCGCTCGACGCTCGCGGCCCGGCGCCGGGGTTATGACCTGCGCGCGCTGCGCGCCCGCGTCGTCGAGCCCGGCGACTTCGGCCGGTTCGACCTCGTGATCGCGATGGACGAAGAGGTCCGCGACCGCCTGCAGGAAATCGTCCCGCAAGCGCACGCGGCGAGGCTTGCGCTCTTCATGGAATTTGCGCCCGCGCTCGGCCGTCGCGATGTGCCCGATCCGTACTACGGCGGCCCGGCGGGCTTCGAAGACGTGCTGGACCTGGTGGAAGAGGGGGCGCGCGGCCTGCTCGCTGCCTTGGCGAAATGAAGGGGACGCGCCGCTTCAAAAGTGCGCGTCCCTTTCAATTTCATTCCTTCGGGCCGAAGTGCTGGTCTTCTCCGGGCGACGATGACCAGACCGTGTAGGTCGAACCCGCCTTGGGTGCGGCTGGCGCAGACGGCTCGATTGATGCCGGCGCTTGCGGTGGCGGTTGTGCGAACGTTTCGATGACCGATTGCGGGTTCGATGCGACCGGCGGCGGGGCATTCACCGGGGTGTCGCTGCTGCCCTGCACCGGCACCGTGACCGGCTGCGTGTCGGTCGGACGATAGCCTTCCTGGCGCCCGCGGCCCCCACGGCCGCGCCGGCGGCGGCGGCGGCGCTGGGAATCGCCCTCGGCCACCGGTTGCTCCTGGCGCGGTGGCTGGGCTGCAGCCTGCGGCGGACGCGGCGCTTCGGGCTGACGGTCCCGCTGACGTTGACTTTCATCGCGGCCTTCGCCGCCGCGCGGACGCTCCGGACGTTCGGCACGCTCGCCGCCGTCCCTGTTGCGATCCCGGTTGCGGTTCCGGTCACGGCTGCGATCACGATCGCTGCGGTGCGGGCGGCGGCCGCCGCGCTCCTCGCGGTGGTCGCGCCGATGCCGGCCGGCCGGCTTTTCCTCGCGGCGCGCCGGGGCCGGAGCCTGTGGGGCTTCCCGCTCGGCCGTATCGCCGAAGAGATTGCGCACCCACGACCAGAAACCGGTACCTGGTGCCGCCTGGGCGGCAGGCGGAGCCACGGGCGTTGGCGCCGGCGCCGCGGGTGCGATCTGCTGCACGGCCGCGGGCGTCGTGGCGGGGCGCTTGTCCGCCGGCGACTGGAAATCGAGCTCGACCGCGCCGGTGCCGGCCATCTGGTAGCTCGTAATTGCGTTTTCCGGAAGCGATAACTCGTCGTCGCGCACGCGGCGGATCGAGTAGTTCGGCGTCTGCATGTTCGGATCGGGCACTAGCACGATGTCGATCTCGCGCGCGCTCTCGAGCCGGTGCAGCCATTCACGCTTCTCGTTGATGAGGAACGTGGAAACGTCGACTGGAAGCTGGGCGACCACGCGGGTGGTGCGGTCCTTGCGGACCTCCTCGCCGATCAGCCGCAGCACGGCGAGCGCCATGGACTCGACGCTCCTGATCGAGCCCATGCCGCTGCAGCGTGGGCAGGCCATGTGCGTCGACTCGCCGAGCGAGGGCCTGAGGCGCTGGCGCGACATCTCCATGAGGCCGAACCGCGAGATGCGCCCGAGCTGGATGCGCGCGCGATCGGAGCGCACGGCGTCGCGCAGCCGGTCCTCGACGCCCTGCTGGTTCTTCTTCGACTCCATGTCGATGAAGTCGATGACGATCAGCCCGCCGAGGTCCCGCAGCCGCAGCTGGCGCGCGATCTCGTCGGCTGCCTCGAGGTTCGTGTTGTACGCGGTCGCCTCGATGTCCGAACCGCGGGTCGCGCGCGCGGAGTTGATGTCGATCGACACCAGCGCCTCGGTGTAGTCGATCACGATGCCGCCGCCGGAGGGCAGCGTGACCGAGTGCGAGTACGCCGACTCGATCTGGCTCTCGATCTGGAAGCGCGTGAACAACGGGACTTCGTCGGTGTAGGCCTTGATCTGCTTGGTGCCGTCCCCCGACTGGAAGCGCTGCACGTATTCGATCGCGCGCTGGTGGGCGCCCGGCTCGTCGATGAGGACTTCGCCGATGTCGTCCGAGAGGTAGTCGCGCAGCGAGCGCGTGACCGCGTCGCTCTCCTGGTAGACGAGGAACGGCGCCTGGCGCTCGCCGGCGGCCGTCACGATCGCGTCCCAGTTGGCGCGCAGGTTGTCGAGGTCCCACTGCAGCTCCTCGGGGCTGCGGCCGACGCCGGCGGTGCGCACGATCGTGCCCATGCCGTCCGGCACGTGCAGCTGGTCGAGCGAATCCTTGGTGACGTCGCGCTCCTCGCCCTCGATGCGGCGCGAAACGCCGCCCGCGCGCGGATTGTTCGGCATCAGGACCAGGAAGCGCCCCGCGAGGCTGATGAAGGTGGTGAGCGCGGCGCCCTTGTTGCCGCGTTCCTCCTTCTCGACCTGCACGAGGATCTCCTGCCCCTCCTGCAGCACGTCGCGGATGTTGAAGCGGGCGCCGGGCGCCGGCTGGAAGCGGTAATACTCGCGCGCGACTTCCTTGATCGGCAGGAAGCCCTGGCGCTGCGCGCCGTACTCGACGAACGCGGCCTCGAGGCTCTGCTCGACGCGCGTGACGCGCGCCTTGTAGATGTTGCCTTTCTTCTGCTCGCGGGACGGTAACTCGATCGACAGGTCGTACAGCTTCTGGCCGTCAACCAGAGCGACG
>DATMEC010000157.1:0-4326 GCA_035557125.1 Steroidobacteraceae bacterium | reverse complement strand
GACGACAAGATCATCGACCGCGCGCGCGAGCGCGGCGAGCCCGTCGAGTCGCTCACCGCGCGCTTTATCGCGTCGATGGACGAGGACTTCGCCGCGATCGGGCTCGGCAAGCCGGACCATGAGCCGCGGGCGACCGCGTTCATCCCCGAGATCGTCGCGATGATCGGCCGCCTGGTCGCGAGCGGCCACGCCTACGTCGGCGCGAACGGCGACGTCTACTACGCGGTCGCGAGCTTCCCGAAGTACGGGCGGCTCTCCGGCAAGAAGCTCGCGGACCTGCGCGCCGGCGCGCGCGTCGAGGTCGACGAGTCGAAGCGCGACCCGCTCGACTTCGTACTCTGGAAGCATGCCAAGCCGGGGGAGCCGGCCTGGGACTCGCCGTGGGGGATGGGCCGCCCGGGCTGGCACATCGAGTGCTCCGCAATGGCGGTTGCGCTGCTCGGCCCCGAGTTCGACATCCACGGTGGCGGCATGGACCTCAAGTTCCCGCACCACGAGAACGAGATCGCCCAGAGCAGCGCGGCCTGCGACGCGCCGTTCGCGAGGCTGTGGATGCACAACGGCTTCGTGCGGGTGGACGACGAGAAAATGTCGAAGTCGCTCGGCAACTTCTTCACCGTGCGAGAGGTCTTGCCGCGGCTGCGACCGGAGGTGCTGCGCGCCTTCCTGCTCGCCTCACACTACCGGGCGCCCGTGAACTACACCGAGGACAACCTGCGCCAGGCGGACGCGTCGTTGCAGCGGCTCTACCTCGCGCTGCGCGGCGTCGAGCCGCTGCCTGCATTCACGCCGGGCGAGGCCACGCGCGAGTTCTCCGCCGCGATGGACGACGACCTCAACACGCCGGGCGCGATCGCCGCGCTGCAGTCGGCGGCGCGTGCGCTGAACGTCGCCAAGGCCGGCGGCGACCACGAACGGGCACGGTTGCTGGCGGCGGAGATCCGCGACCTCGGCGGGATCATCGGCCTGCTTGGAATGGCGCCGGAGGTCTGGCTCGGGACGCGATCGGAACTCGTCGCGGGCGAGGGTGACGGGTCCGCAGCGTTCGGTGAGGCCGAGATCGACCGGCTCGTGCAGGCGCGCATCGAGGCGCGCCGCGCGCGCGATTTCGCAGAGTCCGACCGCATCCGCGACCGGCTCGCCGCGGCGGGAATCGTCCTGGAGGACGGTCCCGACGGCACCTCCTGGCGGCGGAAGTAGCGAAGGGGACGCGCACCTTCATATTCGTGAAGGTGCGCGTCCCCTTCGCTGTGCCGATTCGAGGGTGTTCTTCATGAGCGCGGCGATGGTCATCGGGCCGACGCCGCCGGGCACCGGGGTGATCCAGCCGGCGCGCTGCGCCGCCTCGCCGTACTGCACGTCGCCGACGAGCTTGCCGTCCGGCATACGGTTGATCCCGACGTCGATCACGACCGCGCCCGGCTTGACCCACGCGCCGGGGACGAACTGCGGCTTGCCGATCGCGGCCACCAGGATGTCGGCCTCGCCGACCTGCCGCTCGAGGTCGCGCGTCTGGCTGTGGCACACGGTGATCGTCGCCGCCTTCATCAGGAGCTCGAGCGCCATTGGCCGGCCGACGATGTTGCTCTGGCCGACGATGACCGCGTTTCTCCCGCGCGCCTCGAGGCCCTCGCGCTCCAGCATTAGCATGATCCCGTAAGGCGTGCAGGGACGCAGGATCGGCATGCGCTGGACGAGCCTGCCCACGTTGTACGGGTGGAACCCGTCGACGTCCTTGGAGGGGTCGATGCGCTCCAGCACGGCCGTCGAGCCGATGTGCGCCGGCAGCGGAAGCTGGACGAGGATGCCGTCGATCGACGGGTCCGCGTTCAGCCGGTCAATCAGCGCGAGCAAGTCGGCCTCGCTCGTGGAATCGGGCAAGTCGTGCGCAACCGAGACAATGCCCGTTTCCTCGCAGGCGCGGCGCTTGTTGCGCACGTAAACCGCCGAGGCGGCGTTTTCGCCCACCATGACGACGGCGAGGCCGGGCCTGCGGCGCGCCCGCCGCTCGAAGGCGTCCGTGCCCGTTCGCACCTCGCGACGGAACTCCTCTGCGATGCGCTTGCCGTCGATGATTTTTGCACTCATATGCCCGCTGCCTTGCTGAAATCGCCCATGACCTCGGCCAGCCGGGCAACTGCATCGCGCTCCGCCGCCGTGAGATGTGGATGCCACACGTCGATGATCAGCACGACGCGCGTCCGCGAGCCGCGGTTCCAGGCCTCGTGCTCGTAGGTGTCGTCGAACACGACCGCCTCGCCCTCGCGCCAGGCGCGCGCCTCGCCGCCGACCACGAGCGCGCAGTCCTCGGGAACGACGAGCGGCAGGTGGCAGACGGCCCGCGTGTTGGTGACGCCGCGGTGCGGGAGGATGTGCGTGCCCGGGGTCAGCACCGAAAACATCACCTCCGGGGCGTTGCCACGAATGCGCACGAGCGGCAGCGACTCGAGCACGGCAGACGTGCGCGGGCAGAGCGTGTGGTTCGCGTCGCGCCGTTCGCCGTGACGCCAGAAGTAGAACCCGTTCCAGGATGGCGCGCCGGCGCCGCTTGCGAGGCCGCGCCGCGCGGCTTCGTCGCTCAAGAACACCCGCTCGCCGCGGTCGCTGCGCGGCATCACCGCGAGAAGCTCCTCGCGGATCGCCGGCGTCTCCCGCTCGAGAGTCTCGAGCCACGGAAAGTCCGCGCGCGAATGCCACGGCGCGGCGGGCAGGCCCGGGAAATACAGCATCGAAGGTCTCTGCCGCGGGTCGGCGAACTCGGCGCGGCGCTCGCCGACCTGGATCGCCAGGCACGCGTCGAACCGCGCGAGCGCATCGCGACCATGGCGTTCGTAGATCGGCGCCAGCGCAGCATTGAAGACACGGCGGCGTCCCGCTTTCACGTAGCGCATGGCGTAGGTCACGCGGCCGAGGAGTTCCGGCGCGGTCGTGCCAGCGTCGAGCCAGCGGCGTGTGCGCTGCGCCTCGATGATGGCGCGGTAGTAGGCGAGGAGGGCACGGTCGTGGTCCTGCTGCGCCTCCAGCGCCGCGGCAAGGTCGAGCCGTGCCTCGGGCGTCAGGGCGCGCTCGCCGCCTTCGACCGCATCCGCCATCCAACTGTCTCCGTCGTCCCGCGGGCGCGGCCGGGCGGCCATTATAGGGTCGTCCAAAGAAAAGCCCCCTTGCGGGGGCTTCTCTTCGCCGCGTCGGCGGAAGTGTCGTCAATTCTGGAACGACGCCCGCAGGTACCAGAACTGGCCCGCGATCGGGTAGAGCGTCCCGTCGAGGCTGTTCAGGTCGCAGGAGAAGCAGATGGGCGGTGCCTCATCCGTGAGGTTCTGCACGCCGAGCGCCAGGGTCCAGCCGCCGCCGAACAGGTCTTCCGGCTGCCACGCGAGCTGGAGGTCCGTATAGAGCTGGCTGTCGAGCTCGTTGGTCAGCCCCGCCGGGTCGGAGCAGAAAGCGGTCTGGCCCAGATCCGCCACCAGGCCGATGCACCGCTCCGTCAGCGAACTCAGGTAGCGCAGCGAGAGCATCGCCGCGAAGTCGCCGAGCTCCCAGAACGTGTTGAGCGTGGCCTTTTCCTCGACGAAGCCGCGCGTCGGCGAACCGATCTCCTGGCCCGCGCGCTCGACCCGGTCGAACCCGCCCGCGGCATTCGCAAACAGCTCGTCGTAGTCCATCAGGAACGAGGCCATCAGCTGGAACCGGAACGATCCGGCGCCTGACTCGGCCAGGCTGAGATCGAGGTTGACGTCGACTCCATTGGTCTCGATGCCGCCGATGTTGTTGAGCGTGCCCTCGATGCTCGAGATCGTGCCGCTCGGGTTGCGGTTGACCTGGTCGCAGAACAGCGGGTCGAGCGTCGCGATGCAGGCGTCCAGCACGTCCTGGGCAGCCGGCGCCTGGATCGCGCCATCGATCGTGATGTCGTAGTAATTGGCCTCGACCAGCAGCCGTTCGAGGGCGCCGCTCAGCGGGATGTCCCAGGTGAAGCCGGCCGTGAAGGTTTCCGAAGTCTCGGGCTGCAGGTCGCGGTTGCCGCCCGTGTCGACCGACACCTGCGGGTTCAGCTGCACGTAGTCGTCCGGAACGCCGAGCGCCGCGCAGTTGGCCGGCGGGGTCGGGTCGAGGGCGGTGTTGCAGGGGTCCGAGATCCCCGAGTCGAAGCGCGACCCGAGGTTGAACAGCTCGCCGATGTTCGGCGCGCGGAAGCCCTCCGCATAGCTCGCCCGCAGCATCAGGTTCTCGGTCGGGCCCCAGTTGACCGAGAACTTGGTGCCGGTCTCGCTATCGAACAGGTCCGAATCCGAATAACGTGCAGCCCCGCTCAGCGACAGGGAGTCG
>DATMEC010000156.1:0-9707 GCA_035557125.1 Steroidobacteraceae bacterium | reverse complement strand
TCATCGGCATCTACGACTGGGAGCGCGAGGTCAAGCAGCGCCTCGAGATCGACCTCGAGATCTGGAAGGACCTGCGCGCCGCGGCAACGAGCGACGCGATCGAGGACACCCTCAACTACAAGTCGATCGCCAAGCGCGTGCTCGCGTTCGTCGAGGCGAGCAAGTTTCGGCTGGTCGAGGCGCTCGCCGGCGAGATCGCGCGCATCATCCTCGTGGAGTTCGAAGTTGCGCGTGTGCGCGTGACGGTGCACAAGCCGGGAGCGATCCGGCATTCGCGCGACGTCGGCGTGATCGTCGAGCGCGGCGCCGAAGGCTGAGCGCGGCTGTGGATGACGCATACGTCGCGGCCGGCAGTAACGTCCGGCCGCGCGCGAGCCTCCTCGAGGCGCTCGCGCTGCTCGAAGGTCAGTTTCAGGGCCTGCGGTCCTCGCGCGCCTACGCAAACCCCGCGGTCGGCTTCACCGGCGACGACTTCATCAATCTCGTCGTCGGCTTCGCGGCGCCCCTGCCGACGGAAGAGCTGCTGGATCGGCTGAAGCGAATCGAGAGTGCGTGCGGCCGCGAGCCCGGCGCGCCCAAATGGGGCCCGCGCACGCTCGACCTCGACCTGCTGCTGCACGGCGAACGCACCGGCCGCGTCGCCGGCAAGGACCTGCCGCATCCGGATCTGCTGACGCGCGGGTGGGTGCTCGGTCCGCTCGCGGAGCTCGCGCCCGGCCTCGTGCACCCGGTCGCGGGCGAGCGCATCGACAGCCTGTGGAAACGCTTTGACCGTGGCGCGCACCCGCTGACGCCGGTCGAGCTCGAAGGCGGAGAGGCGTGAGCCGGCTATCGGTCCGCGCCGCCGACCAGGCGGCCGCCGTCCACCGCGAGCACCTGGCCCGTGACAAATGGCGCGCCGGTCGCGAAGTAGAGCGCGGCCTTCGCGACGTCGTCGGCGGATCCGGCGCGTTTCAGCGCGGTCCGCGCGACGATGCGCTCGCGCAGGGCCGCGTCCACGCCGCGTTCCGGCCACATCACGGGTCCCGGCGCGATGGCATTCACGCGGATCTCGGGGCCGAGCTCGCGAGCCAGCGAGCGGGTCAGCATCAGGAGTCCCGCCTTGGCGGCGCAATACACGGCATGCCCGGTGAGCGGGCGCAGGCCGTGGATGTCGCCGATGTTGAGGATCAGGCCTTCGTGCTTCGCGAGTGCCGCCGCTGCCGCCTGGGACAGGAAGAGCGGCGCGCGCAGGTTCGAGCCGACGAGGTCGTCGAACTGGTCGGGCGTGATCGTGCCCATGGGCGTCGGATAGAAAGTGGACGCGTTGTTGACGAGGACGTCGAGCCGGCCGAAGGCACGCACGACTTCCGCGACCAGCGTGTCGCAGGCCGCTGGGTCGGCGAGGTCCGCGCGGAAGGCGAGCGCGGAGTCCGCGCGCGACCCGTTCAGGCTCGCGACGAGGGCTTCCGCCGCGGCCTGCGAACTGCGGTAGTGGACCGCGACACGCGCGCCGGCAGCATGGAAGGCGGTGGCGAGCGCGGCGCCGACGCGACGCGCGGCGCCGGTGACGAGCGCCGCCTGGCCGGCGAGGGGCGCCGGGCCCGCGTTCATGGTGGGCTGCCCGTCTGCACGATCGCCGGACGATATCACGGCCCATGGGGGGGGCGATGCTGACGGCTGCGCCGCCGCCGCCCGATGCGGACGAGATCGCGCACGGTGAACGCGTGGCCGCAGCGCTTCGAGCGCGCATCGCGGCGGGCCATGGCTGGATCCCGTTCCGGGAATTCATGGAAACGGCGCTCTATTCGCCCGGGCTTGGCTACTACGTGACGCCCCGCGCCCTGTTCGGTGCCGCCGGCGATTTCGTCACGGCGCCGGAACTGTCGCCGCTCTTCGCCGCCTGCCTCGCAAACGGCATCGCCGGCCTGCTCGCGAAGTCGGATGGCGGAGACGTCGTCGAGTTCGGCGCGGGCAGCGGCGTACTCGCCGTCGAGCTTCTGCCCGCCTTGCAGCGTCTCGGAGCGCAGGTCACGCGCTACCGGATCGTCGAGCCGAGCCCGGTGCTCGCGGCGCGCCAGCGCGAGAGGATCGGCCATGATCCGCGGCTGGCTGCCTTGCGCGACCGGTTCGAGTGGCTCGAAGCGGCGCCGGCCGGGCAGTGGCGGGGCGTCGCGTTCGCGAACGAGGTCGTCGACGCGCTGCCCGTTGACCGGTTCCGCGTGACCGCGGGAGGCTGCGAAGCGATCGGCGTGATCGAAGCGGGCGACGCATTCGCCTTCGCGCCGGGCGCCGCCGGTGCGGCGCTCGCGGCGGCCGTCGAGTCGCTGCAAGGCGCGCTGCCGGCGCCGATGCCCGCCGGGTACGTGTCCGAGCTGCGGCCCGGCCAGCGCGGCTGGCTGGCCGGCGCCGCGCAGGGGCTTTCGCGCGGCGCGATCCTCGTAGTCGACTACGGATTGCCGCGCGCCCAGTACTACCATCCGTCGCGCGACGGCGGGACGCTGTGCGGGTTCCGCCGGCACCGGCGCGTCGCGGACGCGCTCGCCAATCCGGGCCTGCAGGACCTCACCGCCTGGGTCGACTATTCGGCGCTCGCGGCGGACGGCGCCGCCTTCGGGCTCGCAATGGGCGGGTTTGCGACGCAGGCCCATTACCTGCTCGACACCGGCATCGAGCGCGAGCTGGCGTACCTTGCCGAATCCGTGGACGACGCCGCGCGCCGCGCACTCAAGCAGGACGCGGCGACGATGCTGCTGCCGGGCGAAATGGGCGAGCGCTTCAAGGCGATGGCGCTCGCGCGCGAAATCTGCGGTCCGTTTCCCGGATTCGGCTTCAGGAATCTCGCCGCGAGCCTGTAAGATGCGCGGCATCTTGGATCCCGCGCAAGCCATCGTACTCGCCCTCGTGCAGGGCCTCTCCGAGTTCCTGCCGATCTCGAGCTCGGGCCACCTCGTGCTCGTCCCGCACCTGTTCGGCTGGACGGACCAGGGGCTCGCGTTCGACGTCGCGGTGCACGTCGGCACGCTGGTCGCCGTCGTCGCCTACTTTCGCCGCGAGCTCGCGGCGATGGCACGCGCGTGGTTTGCCTCGCTCACCGGCGGCGGCCTGACGCCCGACGCGCGCCTCGCCTGGTGCGTGATCGTCGGCACGATCCCGGTCGGCGTCGTCGGCCTTGCGTTCGGCGGCCTCATCGAGGAGAAGCTGCGCAACCCGTTGTCGGTCGCGGCACTGCTCGCGGTCTTCGGGCTGTTCATGTGGATCGCCGACCGGCTCGGCCGGCGCGAGCGCGACGAGTACAGCGTCGGCTGGCGTGACGCGATCCTGATCGGCTGCGCCCAGGCGCTCGCGCTCATGCCGGGAACCTCGCGTTCCGGCGTCACGATGACCATGGCCCGCTCGCTCGGGCTGTCGCGCGCGGCGGCGGCGCGATTCTCGTTCCTGCTGGCGGTGCCGGGAATCGCCATGGCGGGCGGCTACGAGTTCCTGAAGCTCGCGAGCGGGAACGGGCCGCCGGTAAACTGGGGCCCGATCGCGCTCGGCATGGCCGTCGCCGCCGTGACGGGCTACGCCTGCATTACGTGGCTGCTCGCAGTGATCAACCGGATCGGCCTCGCGCCGTTTGCGATCTACCGCTTCCTGGTCGCCGGCATGCTGTTCTGGATCTACGCCTGATCAGGCACGGACTTGAGCGCCGCGAGCCGGCGCCGCCTCAGGAGTTCGCCGATCTTGTCCCCGCTGAGGCCCTCGCGGTCGGTGTCGTCGAGCGCGACCGACATCGCCCGCGCCTGGGCCGCGCGCAGCCGCTCCGCCTGCGGATAGGGCTCGCCCGCGCGGCCCCCCCGCCCGCGGTGGTCCGCCTCGCAGGCGACGAGCAGCTCGCGGAAACGCTCCGGCCGCCGGAACGCATCGCAGGACTCGAGCAACTCGAGCACAGTGCGCGGCCGCAGCTCGAGCGCGCGGTGGACGAGGCCGTGCCAGCGCGCGGCCAGCATGGCGAGGTCGCGGAAGTCCGTCGGGACACGCAGCCGTTCGGCGAGCTCGCCGGCGAGGCGCGCGCCCGACGCCTCGTGGCCGATGTGCCGCGGCCACTGTGAGCGCGGCGTGCGCCCCTTGCCAAGGTCGTGCATCAGTGCGGCAAAGCGGATGCGGGGTTCCGCGGTCAGCGCTGCCGCGGCGCTCAGCACCAGCTCCATGTGCAGGCCCGTGTCGACCTCCGGATGCCACTGCGGGGGCTGCGGCACGCCGTAGAGCGCGTCGAGCTCCGGGAAGATGCGTGCGAGCGCGCCGCAGCCGCGCAGCGCCCGCAGCCAGGCCGCGGGCGCGGGCTCCGCGAGCGCGCGCACGGTTTCCTGCCAGATGCGCTCCGGTACGAGCGCGTCCGCCTCGCCGGCGGCGACCATCGCGCGCATGCGCGCGAGCGTTTCCAGGGCGATCGTGAAGCCGAGCGGCTCGAAGCGCGCCAGGAAGCGCGCCACCCGGAGGATCCGCACCGGGTCCTCGTCGAACGCGTCGGACACGTGCCTGAGCGTTCGCGACTCGAGGTTGGCGCGGCCGCCGTGAGGGTCGATCAGCGCTCCGTCGGCATCGCGCGCCATCGCGTTGATGGTGAGGTCGCGGCGCTTCAGGTCGTCCTCGAGCGTGACGTCGGGGGAGAAGTGCAGCTCGAAACCGCGATAGCCCGGCCCCGTCTTGCGCTCGGTGCGCGCGAGCGCGTGCTCCTCACCGGTTTCCGGGTGCAGGAACACCGGGAAGTCCCGGCCGACCTGGCGGTAGCCGAGGTCCAGCATCTGCTGCGGCGTCGCGCCGACCACGACCCAGTCACGCTCGGCGACCGGCCGGCCGAGCAGCTCGTCGCGAACCGCGCCGCCGACCAGATAGACTTTCATCGCATCATGTTACGCGATTCCCCGTGGCGTCCGATCCCGCCGCTCGCGGCGGCGGCGGCCGCGATCGCCCTCAGTGGCTGCTACTACACGCACATAGCCGCCGGACAGCTCGAGATGAATTCGCGGCGCGTGCCGATCGCCGAGGTGGTCGCGGACCCCGCAACCGACGCGACACTGCGCCGCCGCCTCGAGTTCGCCGTGCGCGCGCGCGATTTCGCGATGGTCGAGCTCGGACTGCCCGACAACGGCAGCTACCGCACGTTCGCGGATCTCGGCCGCCGCTACGCAACCTGGAACCTGTTCGCCGCGCCCGAGCTCGCGATCGAGCCGATGCGCTGGTGCTTTCCTATTGCGGGCTGCGTGAGCTATCGCGGCTACTTCGACGACGACCGCGCCAGGCGGGCGGCGGCGAAGTTGGTCGCTCGGGGCTACGACACCTGGATCGGTCCTTCCACCGCCTATTCGACCCTCGGCCACCTGCGCGACCCGGTGCTGAACACCATGCTCGGCTACGGCGACGCCGAGCTCGCGGCCTTCATCTTCCACGAGCTGGCGCACCAAGCGGCCTACGCGCCCGGCGACAGCGACTTCAACGAGGCCTTTGCGATGGTCGTCGAGGCCGAGGGGCTCAAGCGCTGGTTCGCGCGCGAGGGGCTACCGGGCGCGCTCGAGAAGTTCGTCGCCGTGCGCGCGCGCGAGCGCCATGCCGCCGTGCTCATGGTGGACGCGCGGCGCCGGCTCGCCGGCATCTACGCGAGCACACCCGATGCCGCCGCCGCCCGCGAGTTGAAGGCCGCGGAGCTTACGCGGCTTCGCGAGGCGCTCATCGCCGCAGGCTACCCGGCCACGGGCGAGTTCAACAATGCGCGCCTCACCGCCATCGCGACCTATGAGCGCTGCGTTCCCATGCTCCGCGCCGAACTCGACCGTTTCGGCAACGACCTGCCGGCGTTCTACGCCGAAATGAAGCGGCTGGAAAACGACGCACTCGCCCGTCGCAAACTGTGCCCCTTGACCTGATCGCTTCCGGCCGGCAAGAGTCCGCCAGCCGCGTGCGGTCAGACGAGATAGCGCGGGAGGATTGCGTCGAGCGGCTGCGCCCGGATGCCGAGCCGAGCGAGCCCGTTGACCCTGCAGACGCTGTCGACGAGAAGCGACCGGTAGTTGTCGGTCGAGAACGGCTTGCCGGGCACGAAGTCGCACACGGCCGCCTGCAGGCGCGCGGCGAAATCCGGGATGCCGATGACCGCGCGCGCGACGCCGAGGCGGTCACGCACCCGGCAGACGATCTCGCGCAGCGTCATGCGCTCGGGACCGCAAAGCTCGTAGCTCTCGCCGGCGACGCGGTCGTCGGTGAGTGCGCGCAGGATGGCGGCGGCCACGTCGCCGACCCAGACCGGTGCGAAGCGCGCTCCGGGCCGCGCCAGCGGCAGCGCGAACGGAATGGTGCGGAGGAGGCGCGCAAAGCGGTTCACGAAGTCGTCGCGCGGGCCGAAGATCACCGACGGCTGCAGGATCGTCCAGGCGACGTCGCCGCATTCGCCGCGGACGATGCGCTCGCCGCGGCCCTTGCTGCGCAGGTAGTGGCTCGGGCCGTGGTCCGCATCGGCGTTGAGGGCGCTGATGTGCACGAGGCGCTCCACGCGCCCGCGGCGGCTGGCCTCGACGAGCTTGCGCACCAGGTCCACGTGCACGCGCGTGAAGCCGCTGCCGCCGCGCCCGCGTTCGTTCAGGATCCCGACGAGGTTCACGACCGCGGTCTGCCCGGCGATCACCGTGCCGAGCGCCTGCGGGTCGTGAATGTCTGCGGCGACGAGCTTGAGCGAGGGAATCGGCGCGAGGTGCTGGGCCCGCACGGGATCGCGCGTCGGCACGGTGATCCTCCAGCCGTCCCGTGCCAGGGCCGCGCACACGTGCGTGCCCACGAAGCCGGAACCCCCCAGCACGCAGACCGATCGGACTGCCATACGCCGATTATAGGACCCGTCGTGTAGCCCGCGCGGACATCGCGGCTGGCGGGAACCCTCGCTCGCGCGGCCGGAACTTTACGCGCTCGCTCGGATACCCGCCCGCCGCTGCTCGCGCGGGCAGCAAGAGTGCGAGTGGCCGATCGTGCGCGTCGGTTTCAGCGTAACGGGAGCAGGAGTACCTGACTGCCGCGCCGCAGCTGCACCAGCATCGACGACTGACCCTTGGCCGCATCCCGCAGCTGGGCGATCGTCGAGACGCGCTGGCGGTTCACCGCGATGATGCGGTCGTCCGCCCGCAGGCCCGCCTGTGCGGCGGGGCTGCCGGGTGCGACCGAGCGAATGCGGATACCGCCGGCCGAGTCCTCGGAGACCTCGACGAGCTCGGCGCCCGCGAGCGCCGGATGAATCGACTCTGCATCCGGGACCTGTGCCGGCTCCCTAAGCACAGCCGTCACGGTCAGCGGCTTGCCCTCACGCAGCAGCCCGAGCTCGACGGATTCGCCGACCCTAAGCATGCCGATGGTGTTGCGCAGCTCGGTGTTGCTCCGGATCGGCTGGCCGCGCACGGAGGTGATGACGTCCCCCGCCTCGATGCCGGCCTGGGCCGCTGCGGAGCCTTCGGTCACCTGAGAGACGAGGGCACCCTGGGCGTTCTCGGCGAGCCCGAGGCTCTTGCGGAACTCGGGCGTCAGCGACAGCGTCGTCACGCCGAGCTGGCCGCGGTTCACGCGCCCCGACTCGATCAGCTGCTCCATGATGGAGCGGACCATGTTGGAGGGGATCGCGAAGCCGATGCCGATGTTGCCGCCGGACTGCGACAGGATCACCGAGTTGATGCCGACCAGGTCGCCGTCGAGGCCGACCAGCGCGCCGCCGGAATTGCCCGGGTTGATCGCGGCATCGGTCTGGATGAAGTCCTCGTAACCGTCGCGGCTGACGCCCGTGCGGCCGAGCGCGCTGACGATACCGGAGGTCACCGTGTGCTGCAGGCCGAAGGGGTTGCCGATGGCGATCACGAAATCGCCTACCTGGAGCTTCGAGGAGTCCGCGAGACGGATCTCGGCGGGGAGCTTCGCATCTGGCACGCGCAGCACGGCGACGTCCGAACCCTCGTCGGCGCCGACGACCTCGGCCTTGAGCTCGACGTCGTCGACCAGCGTGATCGTGATCTCCGTCGCGTTCATCACGACGTGGGCGTTGGTCACGATGTATCCGTTCTCGGCGTCCACGATGACCCCGGAGCCCGCGCTCCTGAATTCACGTTCGCGCGGCGGCCCTTCCGGCGGAAGGCCGAAGAAGCGCCGCGTGCCAGGGTCGTCGAAGAAAGGATTGCGCGGCGCCTCAACCGTGCCGCGCACCGCGATGTTGACCACCGCCGGGGATGCGCGCTTGATCACGGGCGCAAACGAGGGAAGCGCAGTCTGTGCGAAAACCGGGGCTGAAAGCGCCAGGGTGGCGCCGGCCAGCGTGGCGGCGAGGATCATTTTCATGCGATACAACCTCGATGGGGCGCGAAATCTGACCGGGCGCGAGTCTTACAAGTTCCGGCGCGCGCGAGCCTTGATTTTCCCGCGTGCGGACGCGCCAGTGAACAAACTGTGCGTAAATTGTGCGGTTTCTATGCATACCAGATGTTGTGCTGCGCGGAAAACCGGACTCGGCCTGCCCGGGGCGGAGCATGGGTCGGAAACAGCCTCAAATGACATTTGCAACTTATTGAAAATCAATCTGTTTTATTCGGGAGATTTTTCCATAAGGAAATTCTTGACACTGCGGCCCATCGGAAATAATTTCGCAGCCTGACACAAGATCTTGTGGTCACCGGTCAAAGGGCGGGTCAGGCCGGCAGAAGCGTCAGGGAGCCACGCGAAATCGCAGCCAGGCGGCGCCAGCGCGCGCATGCCCGGGTGAGATTTCTCCGGCGAAATCGTGAGACGGCCTGGTTCAGGGGAGCATTGCCGAAAAAATGAGCACAGCGGTCAGGATCGAGCACAAAGACGTCGAAGGGATTCCGTTCCAGGAAGCGTCGCTCGACATATGGGACCGGAAGTACCGGTTGACCGCCAAGGATGGCGCCCCGATCGACGCGACCATGGACGACACGCTCGCGCGCGTCGCGCGGACGCTCGCCGATGTCGAGGAGCCCGCGCAGCGCGAGGCGCTCTACGAGCGCTTCCTATGGGCGCTGCGCAAGGGCGCGATCCCGGCGGGCCGCATCATTTCGAACGCCGGCGCGCTCGAGCACAAGCCGGCGACCTCCACGATCAATTGCACGGTGTCGGGAACCATCCACGACTCGATGGACGACATCCTCAACAAGGTGCACGAAGCCGGGCTCACGCTGAAGGCCGGCTGCGGAATCGGCTACGAGTTCTCGACCTTGCGGCCGCGCGGCGCATACGTCGCGGGCGCGGGTGCGCACACCTCCGGCCCGATGTCGTTCATGGACATCTACGACCGCATGTGCTTCACCGTCTCCTCCGCGGGGGGACGCCGCGGCGCCCAGATGGGCACGTTCGACGTCGGGCACCCGGACGCAATGGACTTCATCCGCGCCAAGCGCGAAAACGGGCGCCTGCGCCAGTTCAACCTCTCGCTGCTCGTCACCGACGAGTTCATCGAAGCGGTGCGCGGCGACCGTGAATGGAGGCTGGCCTTCCCGCTGCCTGCGCGCGAATACGACGCCGCGAAGCACGACTTGCGCAATCCGGAGGCCTTTGTCTGGCGCGAATGGCCGGACGGCGAGGGCTACGTGACGAACGACGAGGGCCTGGTCGCGTGCATGGTCTACAAGACCCTGCCGGCGCGGCGGCTGTGGGACGTCATCATGGCCTCGACCTACGATTTCGCGGAGCCCGGCTTCGTGCTGATC
>DATMEC010000155.1:0-2625 GCA_035557125.1 Steroidobacteraceae bacterium | reverse complement strand
GGCCGCGACGACATCAACGCCGAGTTGATCGAGGGGGTGCTCGAGGGCGCCGCGCGCTTTGCCGAGGATGTCGTCGCGCCGACGAACGAGGCCGGCGACCGCATCGGCGTGCGCCGCGCCGACGACGGGCACGTCGTCACGCCGCCCGGCTTCAAGGAAGCCTATCGCCAGTACGTGGACGACGGCTGGGCGGCGCTGTGCGGCCCGCCGGAGGCGGGCGGGCAGGGTTTGCCGGAGAGCATCGGCGGCGTGGTCGGCGAAATGCTCGTCTCCGCCAATATGTCGTGGAAGCTCTACAGCGGGCTCACCGAGAGCGCGGTCCTCTGCCTCGACAAGCACGGCGACGAAGCGCTGAAGGGCGCATACCTGCCGAAGCTCGTGAGCGGCGCCTGGAGCGGCACGATGGTGCTGACCGAGCCGCACGCGGGCACCGACCTCGGCCTCATGCGCACGCGGGCCGAGCCGCAGCCGGACGGCAGTTACCGGGTGAGCGGCACCAAGATCTTCATCACCAGCGGCGAGCACGACCTCGTCGAGAACATCGTGCACTTCGTGCTGGCGAAGCTGCCCGACGCGCCCGCGGGCAGCCGCGGTATCAGCATGTTCCTCGTGCCGAAGTTCCTGCCTGACGCCGCCGGCAACCCCGGCCCCGCGAACGGCGTCCATTGCGCGAGCGTCGAGCACAAGCTCGGCATCCACGGTTCCGCCACCTGCACCATGAATTTCGACGGCGCGAAGGGCTGGCTCATCGGCGACGTCAACGGCGGCCTCAGGAACATGTTCACGATGATGAACCATGCCCGGCTGTGGGTTGGCCTGCAGGGCCTCGCGCAGTGCGAGCGCGGGTTCCAGGCCTCGGTCGCCTATGCGCGCGAGCGCCGCCAGGGGCGCACGTCCGCGGGCGGGCCGGGCCCGGCCGACCTGATCATCGGCCATCCCGACGTGCGCAGGATGCTGCTGACGCAGAAGGCGCTCGTCGAGGGGGCTCGCGTCCTCATCCTGTACGCGGGGACGCAGATGGACAGCATGCTGCACCACCCGGACGCCGCGGCGCGTGCCGAGGCCGGGGAGCTGCTCGCGCTGCTGACCCCCGTCGTCAAGGGCTTCGTCACCGGCATGTCGCTCGAATGCACGAGCGACGCGCTGCAGGTCCATGGCGGCCACGGCTACGTGCGCGAAACGGGCGTCGAGCAGTTTTTCCGCGACGCCCGCATCACGATGATCTACGAGGGCGCGAACGGCGTGCAGGCGATGGACCTGCTCGGGCGCAAGGTACTGGGCTCGGGCGCGGCGCTGGCACGCCGGCTCGGCGGCCTGATCGGCGGATTCTGCGAGCGCCATGCGGGCAGAGGCGAAGAGGCCGAGTTCGTCGCGCGCCTGGCCGGCCTCCTGAAGGCATGGAGCATTGCGACCGAGGAAGTCGCCCTGCGGGCGGCGCGCAATGCCGACGAGACCGGCGCAGCATCGATGGACTACCTGCAGCTCACCGGCTACCTCTGCATCGCCTGGTGCTGGGCCTGGATGGCATCCGTCTCGGCCGCGGCGCTGAAGTCAGGCACGTCCGACGCCGGATTCCATCGCGCCAAGCTCGCGACCGCACGCTTCTACTTCCGGCGCATCCTGCCGCGCGCCGATGCGCACCTCGACGCCATGTCCGCGGGCGCCCGCTCGCTGATGGATATTCCCGCCGACGAGTTTTAGGGCGGTTCAGGACATCTGCGCGGCGAGGCCGCCGTGCAGCGACCAGACGTTCGCATGGCCGCGGGCGCGCAGGAACTCGGCTGCGGCGCGGCTGCGCACGCCGTGCGCGCACACCAGGAGGCATGGCCGCGACCCGTCGACCTGGAGGCCGCCGTCGAGCAGGCGCCCGAGCGGAACGGACTCGTGGCCGCTGACCGGCATCGGCTCGAATTCGCGTTCCATGGGCTCGCGGATGTCCACGATGCGGTAGCCGGCCGCGACCGCGGCCGCGAGCGGCAGCGTGACGTCGACGTCGACGGCAGCCGCCGCGGCGCCGAGCCGGGTGCAGCGGCCGGCGCAGCCGGGGTTGCGTGGGGCGGCGAGATGCCGCGTGTCCTGGGCGAGGAGATCGACCAGGACGATCTCGTTTTCGAGCTGGCCCGGCAAGTCGAGCAGGATCTTCAGCACTTCCATCGCCTGCATCTGGCCGAGCACGGCGGGCACCGGTCCCAGCACGCCCGCTTCGGCGCAATTGCCGACGAGGCCGTCCTGCGTCGGCTCCGGCCACTGGCAGCGCAGGCACGAGCCGCCGCGGTCGGCGCGCACCACCTGGAGCTGCCCCTCATACTGGTAGATGCTCGCGAGCACCGCCGGCACGCCCGCGCGCATGGCCGCGTCGTTCACCAGGAACTTGGCAGCGAAGTTGTCGGTGCAGTCGACCACGACGTCAGCGGCGGCGACGAGCTCGGCCGCGAGCGCGGCGTCAAGGCGCCGGTCCAGCGACCGCAGCGACAGTTCCGGGTTGTAGGCCGCAAGCCGCGCGCAGGCGGCTTCCGCCTTGGGACGGCCGACGTCGGCAAGCGCATACAGTGGCTGGCGGTGCAGGTTCGAGGCGTCGATGCGGTCCGGATCCACGATGGTGAGGCTGCCGACACCGGCACCCGC
>DATMEC010000154.1:0-3594 GCA_035557125.1 Steroidobacteraceae bacterium | reverse complement strand
CCGGGCAACACCGCGACGATGCGCGCCGGATCCGGCAGCCCGAGTGCGCGCCGTGCCGCCGGCGCGTCCGGCTCCAGCGGGAGTTGGTCGGCGAGCGGGTGCCCGACGAAGATCGAGTGCAGGCCAACTGCCTCGTAGACGCTGCGCTCGAACGGCAGCAGGCACATCACGAGGTCGAGGAAGCGCGCCATGCGCGCCGCGCGTCCGCGCCGCCAGGCCCAGACCTGAGGGCTGACGTACTGGACCGTCCTCAGGCCCGCCGCGTGCAGGGCCGGCGCGAGGCCGAGGTTGAACTCGGGAGCGTCGATCCCGACGAAGACGTCCGGACGGCATTCGATCATGGCTTTGCGGATCCGCGACCGCAGCGCCAGCAGGCGCGGCAGGTGATGCAGGACTTCGAATAATCCCATCACCGCCAGCTCCTCGGCCTGGGCGAGCGTCTCGCAGCCGGCGGCCTGCATGCGGGGACCTGCGACGCCGACGAAGCGCGTGCCCGGCGCGCGCTCCCCGATCGCCGCCATCAAAGCGGCGCCCAGGTTGTCGCCCGAGGACTCGCCGGCGACGAGGCCGATTGTCAACGGCATCAGCGGATGATGCTGCGTTCGCTGGCGCCGAGGAAGTCGACGAAGTCCGCGAGCTCGGGCTGCGACGGCACGAGCGCCTTCAGCTCCGCGGTCGCCTCGGCCAGCTTGCGGCCGGAACGGTAGAGCAGGCGATAGGCGCTCTTGATGTTCGCGATCTGCGCGGCACTGAAGCCGCGGCGCTTCAGCCCCTCGCTGTTGACGCCCTTGGGCTCCGCCGGCGAACCCGCAACCAGCAGGAAAGGCGGGACGTCGCGGGTCACGGCGGCGTTGTTCGCGAGGAAAGCGTGCGCGCCGACCTTGCAGAACTGGTGGACGCCGGCATAGCCGGAGATGATCACCCAGTCGCCGAGCTCAACGTGCCCGGCGAGCGCCGTGCAGTTCGACATGATGCACTGGTTGCCCACGATGCAGTCGTGCGCGACGTGCGAGTACGCCATGAACAGGCAGTCGTCGCCGATCACGGTCACGCCGCGGCCGCTGGCCGTGCCGCGGTTGATCGTGCAGAACTCGCGGAACACGTTGCGGTCGCCGACCTCGAGCCGCGTCGGCTCGCCGGCGTACTTGCGGTCCTGCGGGGCGTCGCCGATCGAGGCGAACTGGAACACGCGCGTGTCGCGGCCGAGCGTGGTCGGCCCCTTGATGACGGCATGGGAACCGATCCAGCTGCCTGCGCCGATGCGCACGCCCGCGCCGATGACCGAGAACGGGCCGATCTCGACGCTCGCGTCGATCTCGGCGCCAGGGTCCACGATCGCCCGCGGGTCGATCAAGGCTTGACCTCCGGCGCCACCATCATCGTGGCGGAAGTCGCGACGGCGCCGTCGACCTCGGCCACCGTCTCGAATTTCCAGATGCCGCGGATGGCGCGCTCCAGCGTCGCCTTCAGCACGAGGCAGTCGCCCGGCACGACGGGCCGCCTGAATCGCGCCTTGTCGATGCCGACGAAGTAGAAGCGCGAGCTCTCGTCGGGCACCACGCCCGCCGTCTTGAAGGCGAGGATGCCGGCCGCCTGCGCAAGCGCCTCCAGGATGATGACGCCCGGCATGACGGGATTCCCGGGAAAATGTCCCGGGAAGAACGGCTCGTTCACGGTCACGTTCTTGATCGCCTCGATGCGCTTGCCGGGCACGCACTCGATGACGCGGTCCACGAGCAGGAACGGATACCGGTGCGGCAGTTGCGCCAGCACCGCGCGAATGTCCATCGGGAAGCCTTCGCTCATTCGTCCCCCTGCCCGCCCTTCCCGTGGCGGCTGCGTGGCTTGTCGAGCCGGTGCAACCGCGCGACCGCGCGCCGCCACTTGCCGGCCTCGATCGCCGGCATGCCCGACGAGTACATGCCCGGGCCCGGCAGTGAATGCGTGACCAGCGAATAGCCGGTGACGACCACGCCGTCGCCGATCTCGAGGTGGCCCGCGATGCCCACGGCGCCGCCGATCATGCAGCGGCTGCCGATGGTCGAGCTGCCCGAAATGCCGACGCAGCCTGCGATCACCGTGTGCGCCCCGATGCTGCAGTTATGTCCGACCTGCACCTGGTTGTCCAGCTTGACGCCGTCGCCGATGACCGTGTCTTCGATCGTGCCGCGATCCACGGTCGTGTTTGCCCCGACTTCGACGTCGTCGCCGATGCGGACGCTGCCGAGCTGCGGCACCTTGACGTAACCGTCGACGTCCGGCGCGTGCCCGAAGCCATCGCTGCCGACGACCGCGCCCGGCTTGAACAGGCAGCGCGCACCGATGCTGACTCCCTGGCACAGCGTGACGCCGGCGTCCAGGCGGCAATCATCGCCGAGCCTTGCATTCGCCTCGACCACGCAGTTCGGACCGACTGAGCAGCGCTCGCCGATGACGGCGCCGGGGCCGACGACCGCGTTCGGCCCGATCCACGCCGAAGCGGCGACCGCAGCCGTCGGGTCCACCTGGGCCCCCGGGGCGCGGCCGGCGCGCACCGGGGCCGGCGGATGCAGTGCGTTTGCGATGCGCGCCCACGCGGCATACGGGCGCGCGCTGACCAGCGCGGCGACGGGGCATTCGCCCGCGAGCTCGCGCGGCAGGACGACGGCCGTCGCCCGCGTCGCAGCGAGCTGCCTGCGGTGCTTGATCCCGGTGCAGAAGCTGAGCGTGCCCGGCGCGGCGGCACCGAGGGAAGCGACGCGGTCCACGGACTGCCCGGGATCGCCGGCGAGCTCGAGTCCGAAGCGGACCGCGATCTCGCCGAGCGTCATGGACATGCGGGGGATCAGGGCTTGGGCGGCGTCGCGGCGGCCGGTGCCTTGGCCTTGATCGCGGCGACGAGCTGCGGCGTGATGTCGATGCCCTCGGCCGCGAACAGCACGCCCTCGCTCAGCACCAGCTGGTAGCCGTTAGTGCGGGCGTAGGCCTGCACTTCCTGCAGCAGCGCGCGCTGCATCTTGCCGACTTCCTCATTGCGGCGCAGGTTCAGGTCTTCCTGCAGCTCCTTGAAGCGGCGATTGACGTTGAGCTCGAGGTCGCGCATCTCGCGCTCGGTGCGGACGCGGTCGGCCTCGGACATCACGGCCGCTTCCTTCTGCAGCTTGTCGGCCTTTTCCTGCAGCGACTTCTGCTGCGCCGCGACGTCGCGCTGGCGCGGCATGAACTCCGCCTCGAGGGCCGCCTGCGCCGCCTTTGCCTGCGGGGACTCCTCGAGCAGCCGCCCGAAGTTGACGAAGCCGATCTTGAGCGCCTGCGCACCGGCGGCGGGCGCGGTCACGAGCGCAGCCGCGATCAGCAACGCACCAAAAATGTTCTGTCTGGTCATGTGTCGTTTCGCCTCGAATATCAGAATGCGGACCCGATCGTGAACTGGAACTTCTCGTCCTCGTCCGGGTAGCGCACGGCGTCGCCCTTGAACTGGTTCAACGGAATGCCGTAGCTGAACCGGAAGATGCCGAGCGGCGCGAACCACTGGATCGCCACGCCGGCGGACTGCTTGAGCTCATTGTAATCGAACTCGTAGTCGACCGGCGTGCGGCCGTCCCGGCCGACGAA
>DATMEC010000153.1:0-8475 GCA_035557125.1 Steroidobacteraceae bacterium | reverse complement strand
CGCGACATGTGGGAACCGAACTGCTACGGCAACCCGAACCGCGTGTCCGACCCGATGTACCACTGCGCGGCCACCGACAGTGGCGGCGTGCACATCAATTCGGGCGTCGACAACCGTGCGTTCTCGCTGCTGGTTGACGGCGGAACCCACAACGGCGTGAGCGTCGGCGCCATCGGCATGACGAAGGCGGCGCACATCTGGTACCGGGCGAAAGTCGCCTACCAGTTCCCGGCGACGACCTTTGCGGATCATGCGGACGCCGTCGAGGAGTCCTGCAAAGACCTGATCGGGAAAAACCTCAAGTCGCTCTCAACGGGAACGAATTCCGGCCAGAAGATCCGGTCCCAGGACTGCAGCCAGGTGAAGCGCGCCATGCAGGCCGTGGAGATGCGGCTGACGCCGGTGCAGTGCGGTGCAAGGCCGCCGCTGCTTGCCCAGAACCCGCCGGCCGTTTGCCCGCCGAGCAACCGCAGTCCGCGGAACGTTTTCTCGGACAACTTCGAGAAGCCGGCGCAGTCGAAGAAGCTCTGGTCGACCAGCAACGACGGCACTACGCCGGACTTCACCGAGCGCGGCTGGACGATTATCCGCAACGCGCCGGAGCGCAAGGGTCGCGTGTACTTCGGTCCGCACAGCCTGCACGGCACCTGCGCCCCAGGCGGGGACGAGACGGCTGTCCTGCACCTCGACAGCAAGGCGTTCGAAGTGCCGCCCGGGAACGCCCCGCGGCTCAGCTTCGATCACTGGTTGTCGACGGAGCCGGGCTGGGATGGCTCCAACGTAAAGATCAGCGTGAACGGCGGGCCTTTCCAGCTCGTACCGGCCTCCGCCTTCCTCTACAACGCCTACAACGCCAACCTGTTCACGGCAGGCCAGGGCAATACGAACCCGCTGGCGGGCCAGCAGGCCTTCACGGCGGCCGATGCCGGCGACACGAACAGCACCTGGGGCAAGTCCATCATCGACCTGAGCGGAATCGCGGCCGCCAGCGACATAGTGCGCCTGCGCTTCGATACGGGTGAGGACGGCTGCAATGGCTGGGTCGGCTGGTACATCGACAACGTGAAGGTCCAGCAGTGCCGCTGAACGGCACCCACTGAAACGAAAAACACCATTTGTGATTGCCGGGGCGCCCGCGAGGGCGCCCCCTTTTTTTCGGCGGCGGGCAGGCCGCCCTATTGCGTCGCTGTTCCCGTTTCCGTCTCCACGGCGCCGCGCTGGATGCCGAGCGTCGCGACATATGCATTCGACGCAATCTCGCGGCCAACGACGGGGAACGGCTCGAGTGCCACGAGGCGTATCGCCCACTCCCCATAGGCCGCCGCGTTCGGGCCGGACCTTGCGGCAGTGTGCAAGGCCAGTTCCCGCGCACCCGCGGCGCCCGTAACGGTCAACTGCACGGTGGCGCTTCCCTCCCAGATGCACGTCTCGCCCTTCGCGCAGCGTGAATCCGCCGCGACGCCCGTGAACGCAATCTCCAGTGACGCAGCGTCCACGCGGGTTGATTGCCCGGCCTGCAGGCGAATCTCGGTTCCGGCTGGCGTCGGCGAAGCGTCGGCCGGGGCAGCGTCGGGAGTGGCGCCGGGCGCGGCGGCCGGCGTCGCGGCGCAGCCGGCAAACGCGGCCAGGCAGGCCATCGCGACGAATCCTGCGCGTGCTTTCACGGGCTACTCCTTGTCCGCGTCCCAGCCGCGCGGAAATCCGACGAGGTGCTGCGCGTCGAGGCGAATGCCGATGCGCTCTCCGATCGCGTGGTCGTGGTGGCTGGGTACGAACGACAGCGCCGTCGCCCCCGAGGGCAGCCGCAGCGTGTAGCGGAACTGGGCGCCGCGGAATGCCCGCTCGACGACTTCGGCGTGCAGCTCGCTGGCGTCGTCGTGGATTACGTCGTCCGGCCGCAGCAGGAGGTCCACGAGCGTGCCCGGGGACTGGTCGCGGGTGAGCTGGCCCTCGATGACGCCGAGCTCGGTGGAGACGCGGCCGGGACCGAGCACGGTTCCCGGTATGAACGTCCCCTCGCCCACGAAATCGGCGACGAAGCGCGTCTTCGGCGAGTGGTAGAGCTTCCAGGGCGCGTCCCACTGCTCGAGCCGGCCGGCGCGCAGCACGCCGATCTCGTCGGCGATCGCGAACGCCTCGCGCTGGTCGTGCGTGACGAGCAGCGCCGTCGCGCCCTCGGCGAGCAGCGCCGCGCGCACCGCCTGGGCGAGCTCGGTGCGCACGTCGGCGTCGAGGTTGGAGAATGGCTCGTCGAGCAGCACGAGACGCGGCCGCGGCGCCAGCGCCCGCGCGAGCGCGACACGCTGCTGCTGCCCGCCCGACAGCTCGTGCGGGTAGCGGCCGCCTTCGGCGCCGAGCCCGACGAGCCCGAGGAGCTCCTGCGCGCGGCGCTGGCGGGCGGCCCGGTCGTGGCCGCGCAGGCCAAAGGCGACGTTCGCGCGCGCGTCGAGGTGCGGAAACAGCGCGAAGTCCTGGAACACCATGCCGATGCGCCGCCGCTCCGGCGAAACCCAGCCGCCGGCACCCGACAGGAGCTCGCCGCCAGCCAGCACTTCGCCGGATTCCGGCCGCTCGAAGCCCGCGATGCAACGCAAGGCAGTGCTCTTGCCCGAACCCGAAGGCCCGAGCAGGCAACCGATGCGGCCCGCCTCCACGGTCAGCGACAGCCGATCGAGCGCCGTCACGCCTGGAAACGACCGCGACACCTCACGCAGTTCGAGCCGCACGCTCCATTCTCCAGGTCAGCAGGGCGACGGGCAGGAGCCCCGCGGCGACGATGGCGAGCGCCGGCAGCGCGGCGCGCTGCCATTCACCTTCCGCCGTCATCTCGAACACCCGCACGGCCAGTGTGTCCCATCCGAACGGCCGGGTCATCAGCGTGATCGGCATTTCCTTCATGACGTCGACGAACACGAGCAGGAGCGCCGTGCCGACGCCAGCGCCGAGCAGCGGCAGGTGCAGGCGCGTGAGGATCTCGCGCGGCACGAGCCCGAGCGAGCGCGCCGCGTCCTCGAGCGCGGGCCGGATGCGCGCAAACCCACCCTGCACCGGGCCGTAGGCCACGGCGAGAAAGCGTGCGACGTAGCCGAGTAGCAGCGCGAGGACCGTGCCTTGCAGCCACAGGCCCTCGCCTCCCGCCAAGGAGCGGACGGCACCGTCCACGCCACCGAGCACGGTCACGACACCGACGGCAAGCACCGTGCCCGGGACCGCGTAGCCGAGCGTCGCGATGCGCGCTGCGACCGATGGCAGCACACCCGACGACAACCTGTTCGCGTACCCGAGCACTAGGGCGAGCGCGAGGCAGGCAATGGCCGCCATGCCCGCAAGGCTGAGCGTGCGCAAGATGTAGCTGACGTAGCGCGCGTCGAGGTCGATGGGCGCGACCGCGAGCGCCCAGCGCACGAGCGCGACGACGGGCAGCAGGAAACCGAAGGCGAAGACCGCCCCCGCGAAGGCAAAGGCCATCCAGCCGCGCGCACCCGTGAGCGCCAGCCGAACCGGGGCCCCCCTGCCCGCGTCAGCCGCCGTGTGACGGCCGCGCCCGCGGGCGACCTGCTCGGCGGCGAGTGCAATTGCGACGAAGCCGAGCAGGAGGAGTGCCAATGCCAATGCCGTCTCTACGGAGAATAGTCCGTACCAGGCCTTGTAGATGGCGGTCGTGAACGTGTCGTAGTTGAAGACGGAGACAGCCCCGAAATCCGCCAGCGTCTCCATCGCGACGAGGGCCGCACCGCCGGCGAGCCAGGGCCGCGCGAGCGGGATCGCCACCCGAATGAGCCCGGCCCAGGGCCCGTAGCCGAGCGACTGGGCGGCTTCGAGAACCCGGGCGCCGTGCGTCAGGAAGGCGCCGCGCGCCATCAGGTATACATAGGGATAGCTCGCAAAGCCGAGCACCGCGATCACGCCCGCGGTCGAGCGGATCGGCGGCACCGACAAGTCCGCGCCGAACCAGGCGCGCAGCGCGGTTGGTACGGCACCCGCATAGTCGAGGGTCGCGACGGCAACGAATGCGAGCACGTACGCCGGCATGGCCATCGGCAGGTAGAGCGCCCAGGAGAAGAATCCGCGGCCCGGAAAGTCGCAGGCCGCCGTGAGCCAGGCGAGCGCAGTGCCGAGCGCCACCGCGAGCGCGAGCACGGCGACGACCAGGATGGCCGTGTTGGCGACGACGCGCGCGAGCACGTGCTCCGTGAGATGCGCCCACAACGCGGGATCGGCGCCCCCCGCCCCGTGCGCGATCGCGGCCAACACCGCCAGCATGGGCAGTGCGACCGCGACCGCGACGACCGTGGGACCTGCGCGCGGCATCAGCGCCTTCACCGGTGCCGCGCTGCGCCGGATCAGCGCCAGCCGGCGCGGTCGATCAGCATGACGGCGGCGGGCTGCGTCTTGCCAATGAGGCCCACGTTGACCGTGTTCGGCTTGAACGGGCCCCAGGCTTTCACTTCAGGAAGGGGGTCAACGCCGGCATTCGCCGGGAACTCGAAGTTGACCGCGGCGAAGCGTTGCTGGATCGTCGGCGAGGCGAGCCACTCGAGAAAACGCACGGCTTCGGCGCGGTTCTTCGCGTGCTTCGTGACGCCTCCACCGGAGATGTTGACGTGCGTGCCCTTGCCCGCCTGGTCAGCCCAGAAGATCTGCACCGGGAAGTCCTTCTGTTCGTGCTGCAGCCGGCCAAGGTAGTAGCTGTTCGTGATGCCGACGTCGCACTGTCCCGCGGCGATCGCCTTGAGCATCAGCGTGTCGTTCGAGAACGGCTCGGCGGCGAGGTTCCCGATCCAGGCGCGCACCATGCGCTCGGCCGCCTCCTCGCCCATGTCGTTGATGAACATGGCGACCAGCGACTGGTTGTAAACCGCCTTGCCGGTGCGCAGGCACAACTTGCCCTTCCAGCGCGTATCGCCGAGAGCGGCATACGTCGAGAGGTCGGACGGTTTCACCCGCGCGGTGGAATAGGCGATCGTGCGCGCACGCACGGCGAGGCCGAACCAGTGGCCTTCCGGGTCGCGCAGGTGCGCCGGAATGGCCGCCTCGAGCATCGGCGACTTGACCGGCTGCAGGAGACCGGCCTGCGTGGCGCGCCAGAGGTCGCCGGCGTCGACCGAGACGAAGACGTCGGCGGGGCTGTTCACGCCCTCGGCCGTCAGGCGCTGGATCAGCGGCGCGCCGTCATCCGTGACGGACTTCACTTCGATGCCGCGCTCGCGGCCGTATTCCTGGAACAGCTCTTCGACCAGCTGATATTTGCGCGCGGTGTAGACCACGAGAGGCTCACCGGCGGCCTGTGCTGGGCCGGCGAGCGTGATGCCGGCCAGAACGGCGAACACCGCCAGGCGGCCTTGCAGGAGGGTGCGAAAGCTCATGAATGCCTCAATATGGTAATGAGAATGACTCTCATTAAGCATATCAGGTCTGGCGGGCGGCGGCACGATCCTGCAGGTAGGTCTGGCCCCGGCGCATGAGGCGCGCAAATCCTGCGGCGTCCTGGTTCACCACCAGCGATTGCAGCCGCGTGACCGCCTCGACCAGCGCTGCCAGGGAGTCGCCGCCGTACTGGTTCAGCGCCTGGATCTCGAAATACAGCGCAGGACTTTCCCCGGCCACGAGCGATGCGACCGCGAGCTGCGCATCGAAGGTCGTGCTCGACAGCCGCGCGAGTTGCGGCGCCGCCTCGCCGCTCTCCGCGAGCGCCGTGAAGAAGGCGATGTTGATCGCGTGCGAGAGGCCGAGCACATAGGCGATCAGCCGGTCGTGGTCATCGAGCGTCGTGACGACCTGCTCGACCATCGTCGAGGCAAACAGCGCCTGCGCGTCGGCGACGGCGTCGGGGCGGCCGACGTCCACGTGGATGATGTGGCGGCCCGACAGGAGATCGGTGTCGGGCCCGAACATCGGGTGCAGCGAGGCGACGCGCACGCCGGCTTCGCGAAGGGATTCGAGTCCCTTGCGCAGCGGCGTCTTTAAAGACCCGATGTCGAACACGAGGCCGGGTGGCCGGTGGCGTGCGAGCTGCTCGAGGATGGAGGCCGTAATGCCGAGGGGCGTGGCGACGACGATGAGCTCGTGAGATAGCTCGTCGGATTGCCAGTCATTTCGGTGGCTGCGTGTTCCGAGAGGACCCGCAGGGTCCGCCACCTCCACGGCGTAGCCCTGGGACTCGAGGAACTCGGCGAACCAGCGGCCCATCTTGCCGTGCCCGCCGATCACCAGTGCGCGCCGGCCCGCCCCTTGCCCTTGCGCCGCGAGCTGCGCCTGCTCCTGGGTTGCGAGCGAACTGCGGATCAGGAGCCGCAGCAGGTTGTCAGCGAGTGCGGGCGGCAGCCCGAGTTTCCCGGCGGCGACGCGGGCGTTCATGAGCACGTCGCGCTCGCGCTGGAAATCACGGGTCGGATGCCCGGTCGCCCGCTTCGCGCGCGCGACTTCCTCCGACAGCCGCTGCCGCTCGGCAATGAGTGCCAGGAGTTCGCCGTCGAGCCGGGTCAGCCGTTCACGCAATTCGCCGAGGTCCATGCGGGTTCCTTTGTGTAGGACCCGCCTTGTGTACCGGCCCGCCTGCGATCGCGCAAGCGGGCCGGGGTCGTGGCCTCAGCCCGAGATGGAGAAACCGAAGAACCAGCCGCCGTGCGGGTCGTACGACCAGTAGTTCGGCCTATATCCGCGGGTGTAGTAGATCGCGGCGTCACGCCATCCGGCTTCATAGCCGGTGCGATACGTGTGCCCGCTGCCGTAGCCATGGAACGAGTTCCGGCGCCAGTAGCGGTCGTGGCGGCCATGGTTCAGCCAGTCGCGCCAGGCCAGCTCATAGCCCGAGCGGTAGCCGAAATCGAGGCTGTAGCGATACGGCGGCACGTAGCGCCAGTGACGGTTGTCGTGGCCGCGGTAGTAGCGCCAGCCATCGTTCCGCCAGCCGTCATGGCGCCAGCCCCGCCGACGCCAGTCGTCGTCCCGGCGGCGGTCGTGGTCGCGCCAGTCATTGCGGTCACGGTCGTGGTCGCGCCAGTCGTTGCGGTCGTGGCGATCGTCGTCACGATCGTGGCCGCGCCGGTCGCGGCGATCATCGTCGCGGTCGCGGTCGCGGTCGCGATCTCGATCGTCGTCTCGACGCCGTTCCGAGGCCTTGGCCTGGGTCAACTGCGCCTTCCGCACGACCTTGCCGCGCTGGCGGTCGTCATCGTCATCGGCTGCTGCAGGACCCGCGAGGCACAGGGCCAGCGCGGCCGCGGTGAGGATCTGCTTGTACATGGGCACCTCCGCATGAAGCGTGGGGACAGTGTCTGCCCGCCAAGCTGAATCGCCGCTTAACCGGCCACGGCGCTAAGATTCCGGCATGCACGCGCGCTTCCAGACCCTGCCGGACCCGTTGCCGGCCGACCCCATGCCGCTTGCGGCGACCTGGTTCCGCCAGGCCTGGGACGAGCAGGCCCAGCGCAACCCGAACGCCATGAGCCTCGCGACGGTGGGGGACGGCGGCCGGCCTTCCGTGCGCATCGTCCTGTGCAAGGAAATCGTCGCGGATCCGGGCTATCTCGCCTTCTACACGAACTACCGCTCGCGCAAGGGTCGGGAGCTCGAGCAGCGGTCCTGGGCCGCGGTCGTCTTCCTGTGGGACGGGCTCGGCCGCCAGCTGCGGGTGGAAGGGCCGGTGGTGCACACGCTTGCGAGCGAGAGCGACGACTATTTCGCAAGCCGCTCGTGGCGCAGCCGGCTGGCCGCCATCGCCAGCGACCAGAGCATGCCGGTCGCCTCGCGCCAGCAGCTCACCGAGCGCTTTCGCGAGTCGGCGAGCCGACTCGGAGCGCCCGACCCCCTGACCGCGCCTGACGACGACGCGGAACCGGGACTGCGGCTGCCGCGGCCTGCTCACTGGGGTGGATATCGGCTGTGGGCCGCCGTCGTCGAACTGTGGTGTGAAGGCGAGCATCGCCTGCACGATCGCGCACGCTGGACCCGCGCGATCGCCACCGGCGGCGACGGTCGCTTCCAGGCGGAACCCTGGCGTCACGAGCGCCTGCAGCCCTGAGCACCGGCGCAACGCCCGCGCTCGCCTGCTCCGGCGTCGATGTCGAAGTCGCCGGTCGCGTCCTCGTGCGCGGCCTCGAGTTCGCAGCCCAAGCCGGCGAGTTCATCGCGGTG
This sequence comes from Steroidobacteraceae bacterium, assembly GCA_035557125.1. GTDB lineage: Bacteria > Pseudomonadota > Gammaproteobacteria > Steroidobacterales > Steroidobacteraceae > SCUD01. The sequence continues at coordinate 339 of DATMEC010000153.1, read as the reverse complement.
CTCGGCCGGAACGGGGTCGGCAAGACGCTGACGCTGCACACGCTCGCGGGCCTTCGTGACCCGGCCGCGGGTCGGGTGCTGCTCGACGGCCGCGGCCTGTCGGAGTGGGGCGGCCGCGAGCGCGCACGGCGAATCGCCTTGCTGCCGCAGCTCACCGAAGATCCCTTCCCGTCGACCGTGCTCGAGACGGCGCTGATCGGCCGCCATCCGCACCTGCCGTTCTGGCAATGGGAGGACGCCGGCGACCTGGCCTCGGCACGCGCCGCACTCGCCGCGGTCGGCCTCGACGCCCTCGCCGACCGCGCGGTCGACTCGCTCTCCGGTGGCGAACGCCGACGC
>DATMEC010000152.1:0-6105 GCA_035557125.1 Steroidobacteraceae bacterium | reverse complement strand
GCGTCATCCGCGTCGATGCCGCGGAGCGCTTCTTCGCGGCGCTTGACGGCGAAGAGGACCCGGAACGCAAGCGCAAGGTCATCGGCAGGCTCTTCATCGAGGTGTTCGAGGAGGAGTCGAAGCGGCTGGCCGGCGTCAAGTGGCTCGCGCAAGGCACGATCTATCCCGACGTCATCGAGTCGGCTGGCGCGAAGACCGGAAAGGCCCACGTGATCAAGTCGCACCACAACGTCGGCGGCCTGCCGGAACGCATGCAGCTCTTGCTGCTCGAGCCGCTGCGCGAGCTGTTCAAGGACGAGGTGCGCCGGATCGGCCTCGAGCTCGGCCTGCCCCGCGAGATGGTATTCCGTCACCCGTTCCCGGGACCCGGCCTCGGCGTGCGCATCCTCGGGCGCGTGACGCGCAAGGCGGCGGACCTGCTGCGCCGCGCCGACGCGATCTTCATCGAGGAGCTGCGCGCGCACGGCCTGTACGACGCGGTCAGCCAGGCCATGGCGATCTTCCTGCCGGTGCGGTCGGTCGCGGTGATGGGCGACGGCCGGCGCTACGACTGGGTCATCGCGTTGCGTGCCGTCGAGACCGTCGACTTCATGACCGCGAAATGGGCGCGGTTGCCCTACGACTTCCTGGACCTCGTCGCGCGGCGCATCGTCAACGAGGTGAACGGCGTCTCACGCGTCGTCTATGACGTCTCGGGCAAGCCGCCGGCGACGATCGAGTGGGAGTAGGGCGAAAAATGCCCACCCTCCTGCGCTCCGCCCTGTTCGCGATCCCGCTCGCCGTCGCTGCGGCCACGCCCGCCGTCGCGCGCGATGCCGCGCCCGACCCGGCTAGAACCGAGGCCTATATCGACAATGCGTGGAACATGCTCACGCGCTCGATGGACGACTGTTCAGCCCTGGCCGACGACAAGGTCACGACCCGGCCGGTGCTGTACCTGCCGGCGGACCTGCCGCGCACTCCGGACATCGACGACACCGCGAAGCGCTGCAAGGTCGACGTGCGGGCGCTGCCGCGCGCGCTGAGCCGGGTCGGCGAGCTCGACCCAAGGTCGTTGCCGGCGCAGGGCCTGCTCTACCTGCCGGAGCCGTACGTGGTGCCGGGCGGGTTCTTCAATGAGATGTACGGCTGGGACAGCTATTTCATCGTGATCGGCCTGCTCGCCGACGGACGCGCCGCGCTGGCGCGCGACATGGTCGACAACTTCCTGTTCCAGGTGCAGTACTACGGCGGCGTGCTCAACGCCAATCGCACCTATTACCTCACGAGATCGCAGCCGCCGTTCCTGTCGGCGATGGTCCGCGCGGTCCTCGACGAGCCGGACAGTTTCCCCAGCAAGACCGAAGCCGACGCCTGGCTGGCGCACGCCTATCCGCTGGCCGTGCGCGACTACGGCAACTGGACGCGCGCCGAGCACCGCGCCGGCGACACTGGCCTGGCGCGCTATTTCGACTACGGCAGCGGCCCGGTGCTGGAGATGCGCGACGCCGGCTACCTGCGCGGCGTGATCGTGTGGCTCCTCGCGAATCCGCAGCGGGACCCGGGCTACCTGGTGGAATCCCCCGAACATCCCGACGCCGCGGAAGTCGAACGGCTGAAGACGGCGAGCTGCGACGTCGAGGCTTCCCGCGTGTGTGCCGATGCGTGGGCCAAGGGCCGCCGCCTCGACGCCGACTACTACCTCGGCGATCGCGCGATGCGCGAGTCGGGTTTTGACGTCAACTTCCACTTCGGCCCGTTCGCCGGCTCCACGCACCACTATGCGTCGGTCGGCCTGAACAGCCTGCTCTACCGCTACGAACTCGACCTGCAGCAGTTCGCGACCCTCCTTGGCAAGGCCGATGAGGCGCGCCGTTTCGGTACGACCGCGACGGCGCGTAAGGCGGCGATGGACCAGTACCTGTGGCGCCAGGAAGCGGGCATGTACCTGGACTACGACTTCGTCGCCGGCAAGCCGGCGAACGATCCCTACATCACCACCTTCTATCCGTTGTGGGCCGGCGCCGCCTCGCCGCAGCAGGCGCAGGCGCTGCGCGGCAAACTGGCGCTGTTCGAGCACAAGGGCGGCCTGGCGATGAGCCGCGATGCCAGCGGCGCGCAATGGGACGCGCCGTTCGGGTGGGCGCCGACCAACTGGCTAACGGTAGCGGGCCTCGAGGCATACGGGTTCGGCAACGACGCCCGACGCATCGCGGCCAAGTTCACCGCCACCGTCGATCGCGGCCTGGCGGACGACGGCACCATCCGCGAGAAATACAACATGGCGACCGGCAACGCCGACGTCCGAGTCACCGCCGGCTATGCCGACAACGTGATCGGCTTTGGCTGGACCAACGGCGTCTACCTGAAAATGCGCCAGCTTCTCGCTGCGCCGGCCGGGAAGCACCTTCTGTCCCGCACCCGCTAAATTCATCGGAATCGTCGAATCGCTGGCCACCTCGCGCGAACGTCGTGGCGATCTCAGGCCCGGTCAGAAGCTCAGTGCCGTGGGCCGGAACCGCGCGACGTCAGGCGAAGCTTGAGCCTTTTGACCACGCCCCCCAGGTAGCGCGAATCAAGGTTCCGCAGCCACGCGCGCCGGCTGTAGTCACCGAGCAGACGCCGCGCCTCGCGGGCGACGTCCGTGCGCCCGCGCTCGCGGGCAAGATCGAGGATGCTTTGCCAGAAGCCGTACTGTGGTTGATTCCACAGCTTTATCGGGCGAAGCATGCGCGGCTGGAAACGCGGAAGGGCCGCGCTCGCTGCGCCCAGGATGTCCATCGTGACCATGGTGCGCAGGCACTTTTCGCAGCTTCCGCAGTTGTAGTCACTGTGGCGATTGCAGACCCGGAGTTGATCCAGGCCGATTTTCGCCTCGGCAATGTACGCGAGCTTCCGGGTACGGGCCGCGGTCTCGTCGTAGACGACCGCGGTCCAGTCCGAGCTCAGCAGGGGATCGGTCAATGGATGGCTGCCCCACGCCATTTTGAGCTCGGATTCCTCGAGGCTGGATGGCACGATGATGGTGTCGAGACCGAGCAGCGAAGCCGTGCTGACCAGGATCGCGGCGTGATTGTCGGTGCGTGAACCTGTGAGTTGCTTGGCGTTCGTTTCGAGGAGCACCAGCCGCTTCCCGAGTTCACGCGCGACCTTCCCGACCTGCTCGACGGTCTTGTCCCATCGGTCGCCTTCTTTCAGCGAAATGTCGAGACCCTGGCACAGTACGAAATCGGTAATCTCGTCGCGGTGTCGCAGCGCCGAGTACAGGCTGTCCACGCCGCCGCTGTTGAAGCAGCCGACTTTCCCGGTCCTCGGGCGTGAGGAGACGCGACCGGGCGCGTCGATGGCGACAGGCCGGAGGTGCGGATACCAGCGCGCATAGATCTCCTGGTAGCGCTCGAGATTTTCGATCAACCGGTTCGATACAGGTATGCCGGCCTCGAATGAAATCGACGAGCCTTGCTCCATCGCCGAAACCATTCCTGCGATGATGAAAGGGTCCCCGAGGACGTCCGGGCAGTCGCCGTTGATAAGCCGGTAGTAGATCCGCGTCGAGCCGACCATGGCGCTGACCGTGCAGTCGCCGTCGGCGCGCTCGATGCGATAGTCATGTATGTGCATGTGAGTGGGCGGCCGGTTCTATCCGATGGGATAGCGCTCCAGCACCGGGCCAAGGGCTTCCTTCAGAGGGCCCAGGTGCTTTTCGTAGTTGCGCCACTGCTCCAGCCCCGAGCGGTAGATTTGCTGGCGCACCTGTTCTGAACTCGGCGTGCGCACGGCGCGCCCGGTTTCCCAGAACCGAAGACACTGTTCCTCGAACGGGAGGTGGCAGTAATCCAGCAAGCGCCGGACCTGGTTGCCGGTATCGGCCACCATGTCCTCGTATTCGACCCGGAGCACGCGGCCCGGCAGGACGCGGTCCCAGTGGTCCATCAGGAACACGTAGTCGCGGTAGTACTTGCCGATTTCCTCGAGACCGTAGCTGAAGGTCTGGCCGCTCGCGAACAACTGCTTGAAGCCGGAAAAGCAGCACGCCATCGGGTGGCGCCGCGCATCGATGATCTTCGCGTTCGGCAGCATCAGGTGGAGCAGGCCGACGTGCCGGAAGTTGTTCGGCATCTTGTCGATGAAGAACGGCCGGTCGTTGCGCTGCACGCGCGTGCTCGCGATATAGCTTTCGCCGAGTTCGCGGAAGCGGCCGGCATCGAGCGTCGCGAGCACCTCGGGATACTTCGAGGCCGGGATGCGCCGCGATTTCTCGCCCAGCAGGCGCGAGATCTGGATCACATCCACGAGTTCGGCCGTGCCCTGTACCTGCGAGTGGCTGGCGAGGATCTGCTCGAGCAGCGTCGAGCCGGAGCGGGGCAGGCCGACGATGAAGACCGGGTCGGGCGCCGGGCATCCCCAACCCTGTCGGGCAGCGAGGAACTCCGCGGTCAGGGTCTTCATCTGGCGCGCGGTGTCGAACACGTTGATCCGGACGTTGTGCCGGTGCTTGACCTTGCGGATGCGGTTGCCGCGCTCGTAGCAACTGAAGGACTCGTCGAACTCACCGCGGTCCTCGAGCGCCTTGCCGAGCGCGAAGGCGAGATGCGCCTGGTCTTCCGGCTTACCCTTGGTCGCGACCAGTTGTTCGCGCATCAGGGCGATTTCCGCATCCGTGAACCGGTAGGTCTTGAGGTTGGCGAGACTCCAGTACGCTTCTCCGATGTCGGGCTGCAGCGTGATGCAGCGCCGGTAAGCGGCGATCGACTCGTCCAGGCGGCCGACGGTCTTCAGCGTATGCCCGTAGTTCATCTGTGCGCGCGGCTGGTTCGGATAGGTCGCCAGCACGCGCTCGAAGCGCTCCAGCGCGTGCTCGTGATCGCCCATCTGCACCAGTACGTTGCCCTCGAGCAGCAGGTAGTGCGGATTGGCCGGATCGTGCGCGAGCAGGCGCCGGACCTCTTCGAGCGCTTCCGGAAGGCGGTTCTGCCGCGTCAGCACGGCGGCGTAGTTGTAACGCGCGAGGTGGAAGTCCGGCGCCAGTTCGAGGCAGCGTGCGAGCAGGTTGCGGGCGTCGTGGTAGCGCGAGAGCTTCATGCCGATGTCGGCCAGCAGGCGGATCGCGTTGACGTCGGCCGGATGCGCCTTGAGGTATTCGCGCGCGATGCGTTCCGCCTTGCCGATCTTGCCGTCGCGCATCAGTCCCGCGGCCTCGACCAGTTCGGGTGTGCGTGCAGTCAGCGCGAAATGGCGTTGGTGGGCATCCCGGCCGCCGGCCTCGTCGCCGTCCAGGACGAGCTGGTCGCCCAGCGCGCGCCAGGCCGCAGCAATCTTCGGATCGAGCCGGACCGCGCCGCGCAGGGCGCCGATCGCTTCCCGGGTTCGGCCGAGGCTGCCCAGGGTGCGCCCCCACTCGTACAGGAAGCCCGGCGAGGCCTCATTGCGCGCCACCAGGGGTTCGAGTATCGCCAGGCTCTCCTGCGGCCGCCCCTGCATCCGGCAGGCACTTGCGAGAATGAGGCTGGCAGGCTCGGCTCCCGGGAAAACCTTCAGGATTTCAGTTGCTTGCTGCTCAGCGAGCCGCGGGTTGGTGCGCAGCAGTTTCGCGGCATGATCGAGCGCAGTCCGGTAACTGCCGCGCTCTTCGGTGTGGGTCGATGCCATCGTGCTCGTCTTGCAACCAGTTTGCGGGATCGGGAACAATCATCGGCGACGCGGGATACCATTACAATTCCAGCGGCCCAGCGAGGGGGAGCAGAAATGACGCAACTGATGAACCGCAGGCCGCTGACCGAGGCTGTCTTGCTGGCGTTGGCCGGCACTTCCATCGCCGCGACCGTCGTGAGCCCGGCGCGAGCCGCGGAATCCGTGCTCGAAGAGGTCGTCGTCACCGCGACCAAGCGCTCCGAGAACCTGCAGGACGTGCCGATCTCGGTCATGGTGCTGGATTCCAAGAAACTCGCGGACCTCGAGGTGCGCGGCTTCGAAGACTACATCCAATTCCTGCCTACCGTGTCCTATACCTCCAACGGCCCCGGATACGGACAGGTCTACATGCGCGGCATCTCCAGCGGGGGTGACGGCAACCATTCCGCGTCGATGCCGAGCATCGGCGTTTACCTCGACGAACAGCCGGTCACG
>DATMEC010000151.1:0-14389 GCA_035557125.1 Steroidobacteraceae bacterium | reverse complement strand
AAATCGGGCCCCTGCACGTGCTTGCAGAGCTCCGCGGGCGTCGCGTCGGGGTCGTCGAGCAGGTGCACGCAGGCCGCCGTCACCTCGCGCAGGTTGTGCGGCGGGATGTCGGTCGCCATGCCGACCGCGATGCCCTGCGTGCCGTTCAGGAGCACGTTAGGCAGCCGCGCCGGCAGCAGCTTCGGCTCCTCGAGCGTGCCGTCGAAGTTCGGCTGCCAGTCGACCGTGCCCTGCCCGAGCTCGGAGAGCAGCACCTGCGCGTAGGGCCTGAGGCGCGACTCCGTGTAGCGCATGGCGGCGAAGGACTTCGGGTCGTCGGTCGATCCCCAGTTGCCCTGCCCGTCCACGATCGGATAGCGGTACGAGAAGTCCTGGGCCATCAGCACCATCGCCTCGTAGCAGGCGGAATCGCCGTGCGGGTGGTACTTGCCGATGACGTCGCCGACGGTGCGCGCCGATTTCTTGTGCTTGGAGCCCGCCGAAAGGCTGAGCTCGCTCATCGCGAAGATGATGCGCCGCTGCACTGGCTTCAGCCCGTCCGCGAGCTGCGGCAGCGCGCGGTCGAGGATCACGTACATCGAGTAGTCGAGGTACGCTTTCTCAGTGAATGCGCGAAGCGGCTGCTTCTCGATGCCCTCGAAGTCGAGCGGTGGCTGGCCCTTCATTCGACGGTCGCCAGGTTGCCCTTGGTCTCGAGCCACTCGCGCCGGTCGGCCGCGCGCTTCTTCGCGAGCAGCATGTCGAGCAGCTGGTCGGCGCCGTCCTTGGCCTCGACCGTGAGCTGGACCAGCCGCCGAGTGTCGCGCGCCATCGTGGTTTCGCGCAGCTGCAGCGGGCTCATCTCGCCGAGGCCCTTGAAGCGGGTGATGACCGGCTTGCCGCGGATGCCCTCAGCCTGGATGCGGTCGAGGACGCCGGCCTTGTCGTGCTCGCCGAGCGCGTAATAGACGTTCTTGCCCACGTCGATGCGAAACAGCGGCGGCATGGCGACGAACACGTGCCCCGCGAGCACCAGCGGCCGGAAGTGCCTGAGAAACAGCGCGCACAGGAGCGTCGCGATGTGCGCGCCGTCGGAGTCGGCGTCCGCGAGGATGCAGACCTTGTGGTAACGCAGCCCCGAGACGTCGGCGGAGCCGGCGTCGACGCCGAGGGCGGTCGTGATGTCGTGCACCTCCTGCGACGCCAGCACGTCTGCGGCCTCGACCTCCCAGGTGTTCAGGATCTTGCCGCGCAGCGGCATCACGGCCTGGTACGAGCGGTCCCGCGCCTGTTTCGCCGACCCGCCGGCGGAGTCGCCCTCGACCAGGAACAGCTCGCAGCTCGCTGGGTCCTGCAGCGTGCAGTCGGCGAGCTTGCCCGGCAGCGCCGGGCCCGACGTGATGCGCTTGCGCGTGACGCGAGCGGCGGCCTTGGTGCGCTCCTGCGCGTTTGCGATCGCGAACTGCGCGATCTTCTCGCCCGACTCGGGATGCTGGTTCAACCACAGCGCGAAGGCGTCCTTCACGACGCCGGAGACGAAGGCCGCGGACTCGCGCGACGACAGTTTCTCCTTCGTCTGCCCTGCGAACTGCGGGTTCTGCATGCGAACGGACAGGACGAATGCAACCCCGTTCCAGACGTCCTCGGGCGCGAGCTTGAGGCCGCGCGGCACGAGGTTCCTGAATTCGCAGAACTCGCGGACCGCGTCGGTCACCCCGGAGCGCAGGCCGTTGACGTGTGTTCCGCCCTCCGGCGTCGGGATGAGGTTCACGTAGCTCTCGGCTACCGGCGCCGCGGCGTCCGGAGCCCAGCACAGCGCCCAGTCCGCGCTCTCGTTGCCGCCCTTGACCCGCGCCGCGTACGGCTCCTCCGGCAGGCGATCCGTCTTTCCAAGCTGCTCGAGCAGATAGGCGCCGAGGTCGCCGGTGAAGTACCACTCCTCGGTCTCGCCGCTCGCCTCGACCGTCAGCCTGACTCGCAGTCCCGGGCACAGGACGGCCTTTGCCTTGAGGATGTGCTTGAGCCGCGGAACGGAAATGGTGGCGGAGTCGAAGAACGCCGGGTCCGGCCAGAAGCGGAGCGTGGTGCCGCTCTGGCCGCGCCTGGCGGTGCCGACGGCCTCGAGCTTCGAGACGACCTTGCCGCTCTTGAACCCGATGTTCCATTCCTTGCCGTCGCGGCGGACGTTGCACTCGAGGTGCGTCGACAGCGCGTTGACCACGGACACGCCGACTCCGTGCAGGCCGCCGGCGCTCTCGTAGTTCTTGTCCGAGAACTTCCCGCCCGCGTGCAGCCGCGTCAGTATCAGCTCGACGCCGCTGACCTTCTCCTTCGGGTGGATGTCGACCGGCATGCCGCGCCCGTCGTCCTCGACCGAGACCGAGCCGTCCTTGTGGAGCGTGACGCCGATGAGCTCGCAGTGTCCCGAGAGCGCCTCGTCGACGCTGTTGTCGACCACCTCGTGCACGAGGTGGTTCGGGCTGCGGGTGTCCGTGTACATGCCCGGACGGCGGCGAACGGGTTCGAGTCCCGTGAGGACTTCGATGTCCGATGCGGTGTACGACTGCGCCATTCGGGCCTGGGTGTAGGGCGGCTCGGCCGCCGGGCGCGGCGATTCTAGCAGCCGGGAACCCCGGCGCGTCAGCCGAAGTCGCGCGCGAGCGAGGCGACTGTCGCCGTGGGGAGACGCGCCTGGTGCCGGTACGCGGAATGATCGACGCCCGCGACGACGCCGGCGCCCGCGAGGACCGCTTCGCGCGCGCTGCCTGCGATCTCGAAGCGCAGCCAGTGCACGGCCGACGTCTTCTCGTCGTTCGCGCGCTCGAGGTCCTCGTCCGCGATCGCCATCACCCGGGCGTGGCCGGCGATCTCGACGTAGCAGAGGTTTTCGACGCCGCGCAGTTTCACGAGCGCCACCGCGCGCTCGGCCTCGTCGGTGAACTCGATCATCAGGGTCGCTTTCCAGTTGCCGCCGTCGGGTATCAGCGGATTGTAGGCGTCGAGCTCCTCCTGGATGCCCTCGGGCTCGAAGATCCGCTCGATGCGCAGCATTTCCTGCACCTGGTACTGGATGGTGACGCGATCCTCGAACACCCAGGTCATGTTCGGCCCGACGGCCACCGTGCGCGGGCGCTTGTGAGCGAGCACGCGGGTTCGGAACGCCGCGCGTTCCCGGGCGTAACGCTCGAGGGACAGCAGGTCCCCGGCTGCCAGCGCCCCGCGTGGGTCGGTCATCGGCATCAGATCCCGTACGCGAGCCGAAGCAGGCGCAGCGGATGCTCAGGGCCAGGACCCGCGGGCAGCCCGGAAGCGATCTGCGCCCCCGCCATCGGGCAGTCGCTCGCGAAGTGGTCCGCACCGACCGCGGCGACGCGTTCGATGACGGGCTTCGCGATCTTCATCGAGACCTCGCGGAACTCACGCTTGACCGCGTAGGTACCGTCGTGGCCCGAGCAGCGCTCGATCGTCGTGAGCTTCGTCTCCGGCACGAGCGAGAGCAGCTCGCGCGTCTTGGGACCGATCGCCTGCACCCGCAGGTGGCAGGGCACGTGGTACGCCACCTTCCCGAGCGGCGACTTGAAATCGGTCCGCAACCGGCCTTCCGCATGGCGAAGCATCAGGTATTCGAACGGGTCGAACGTGTGCTCGGCGACGGTCCGCACGTCGGGGTCGTCCGGAAAGAGGAGCGGCAGCTCCTGCTTGAACATCAGGACGCAGGACGGAATGGCCGCGACGATGTCGTGGCCGGAGGCCACCATCGCCGCGAGCGCAGGGATGTTCGTTTCCTTGAGCTTCGCGACCGCGTCGAGGTCGCCGAGCTCGAGCTTCGGCATGCCGCAACAGCGCTCCTCCCGCGCAAGTGCGACCGGGATTCCGTTGTGCTCGAGCACTGCAACCAGGTCCTCGACGAGGTCCGGCTCGTTGCGGTTGCCGTAGCAGGTGACGAAGACGGCGACCCGCCCGCGCGTGCCTGCGGCAGGACTCGCATCGAGGACGGGCTTTTTACGGCGCGACTCACGCGCGCGGAACCCAGCGTGGAAACCGGGCACCGGGGCTTCGCGGTGCACGCCGAACACGCCCTCCAGCAGCCGGCGGCCGGTCGGCGAGCGAGTCGTCGCGTTCACGATCTCCCGCACCACAGGTATGCCCGCAATGCGGCCGACGACGTCGGTGGAAGACAGGAGGCGGTCGCGCAACGGCACGCCCTGGCTGCGGTTGCGGACGGCTTTGGCGCGCAGCATCAGGTGGGGAAAGTCGACGTTCCACGGGTGGGGAGGCACATAGGGACACTTGCTCATGTAGCACATGTCGCAGAGGTAGCAGTGGTCAACCACTTCCCAGCGCGCCGCTTTCGGGACGGCCGCGACCTCTCCGGTCGCCGACTCGTCGACGTGATCGAACAGGACCGGGAACGCGTTGCACAGGCTGAAGCAGCGGCGGCAGCCGTGGCAGATGTCGAAGACCCGCTCGAGTTCGGCGTCGAGCGCCGCTTCGTCCCAGAAGGACGGGTTTTGCCAGCCGAGCGGATGGCGCGTCGGAGCATCGAGGCTGCCCTCGCGGGCGCCGCCGGACCCGCGCTCGTTCACGCGCGCCGCACCTGGCGAAGCTCTGCGCAGATCAGGCGAGCTGGTCCAGCGCCTTCTGGAATCGGTTTGCGTGCGAGCGTTCGGCCTTCGCCAGCGTCTCGAACCAGTCCGCGATCTCCGCGAAGCCTTCGCCGCGCGCTTCCTTCGACATGCCCGGGTACATGTCCGTGTACTCGTGCGTTTCGCCGGCGATGGCCGCCTTCAGGTTGTCGGACGTGCCGCCGATCGGCAGGCCGGTCGCTGGGTCGCCGACCTGCTCCAGATATTCGAGGTGCCCGTGCGCATGGCCGGTTTCGCCCTCTGCCGTCGATCGGAAGACCGCGGCCACGTCGTTGTAGCCCTCGACGTCCGCCTTCTGCGCGAAATACAGGTAGCGACGGTTCGCCTGCGACTCGCCCGCGAATGCCGCCTTGAGATTTCCTTCGGTCTTGCTGCCCTTCAGGTTCATGCTGTCCTCCTCGTCAAGGCCGGCCGCATCGACCGGTGATTTAGACAGATTCTAACACCGCTTTTCGGCCCGTGAAGTACACTGCGAGCCCCTTTCCCGGCGCGGCGGATGCAGCGCGTGACCCGTCAAAAACAGCCCGCCCCCGATTTCGAGGCGGCACTTGCGGAACTTGAGGCCATCGTGGCGCGGCTCGAGCAGGGAGAACTCCCGCTGGAGGAATCCCTGCGCCAGTTCGAACGCGGCGTCGGGCTGACAAGGCTGTGCCAGAAGGCCCTCAGCCAGGCCGAACAGAAGATCCGCGTCCTTGCCAAGAGCCCTGAGGGCGAACTGCGCGAGCAGGACTTCGAGGCGGCAGACGCGGATTGACCGCATCGCCAAACAAGGAGCCTTCCCCGGCCGGCGACTGGCAGACCGCATGCCGCAGGCGCGTCGAGCGGGTGCTCGAGCGCATCCTGCCCGACGCCGCACTCGAACCCGCGCGCCTGCATGCCGCCATGCGCTATGCCGTGCTGGGCGAAGGGAAGAGGATTCGGCCCCTTCTCGTCTACGCGACGGGCAGCGCCCTCGGCATCCCGCCGGAAACGCTCGATGCGCCCGCGACTGCGGTCGAACTCATCCACGCGTACTCGCTCGTCCACGACGACCTGCCCGCGATGGACGACGACGACCTGCGGCGCGGCCGGCCGACCACCCACCGCGCTTTCGATGAGGCCACGGCAATCCTCGCCGGCGATGCACTGCAGGTACTCGCATTCGACCTGCTCGCGAACGACCCGATGCCCGGTGTTCCCGATTCGGCGCGCATCGGCATGATCCGGCTGCTCGCGCGCGCCAGCGGCACGCTCGGCATGGCGGGCGGCCAGGCGCTCGACCTCGCTGCCACTGGCCAACGTCTCGCCACGCGGCAGATCGAAGAAATGCACGCGCTCAAGACGGGCGCGCTGATCCGCGCCGCCGTGCTGGTGGCCTGCGCCACGGACACTGCAGTTCCCGCAGCGAAGCGCGAGGCGCTCGACAGCTACGGCCGCGCGATCGGCCTCTGCTTCCAGATCGTCGACGACCTGCTCGACGTGCTGGGGGATCCCGCGGTGACCGGCAAGGTCGCCGGCTCGGACGCACTGCGCGGCAAGCCAACTTACCCGGCCATTGCCGGCGTCGCCGCTGCCCGCACGCGGGCCTTCGAGCTCGCAAACGCCGGAATCGCGGCACTGGCGAATTTCGGGCCGGAAGCTTCGCAGCTGCGGGACTTTGCCGCCGACCTCGTGCAGCGCGGCCGGTGACCGTCGTATGCCCGCTCCTCCGGCTCCAGTAGACTGCCGCCATGGCTGAGGAACGGCCTGATGGATTGCTGGCGGCGATCGAGACGCCGGCCGACCTCCGGGCGCTCGCGCGTGCCGACCTGGGCACCCTGTCGAAAGAGCTCCGCCAGTACCTGATCGAAACCGTGGGCCCGATGGGCGGGCACCTCGCGGCCGGACTCGGCACGGTCGAGCTCGCCGTCGCCCTCCACTATGTCTACGACACGCCCTACGACCGGTTGATCTGGGACGTCGGGCACCAGGCCTATCCGCACAAGGTCCTGACGGGTCGCCGGCGGCGGCTCGGCAGCATCAAGCAGCAAGGCGGCCTCGCGCCATTCCCGGCGCGGGCCGAGAGCGTCTACGACGGCTTTGGCGTCGGCCATTCGAGCACCTCGATCAGCGCCGCGCTCGGCATGGCAGTCGCCAACCGGCTTTCCGGGAGCGACCGGCGCGTGGTCGCCGTGATCGGCGACGGCGCGATGAGCGCGGGACTGGCCTGGGAGGCGCTCAACCACGCAGGGAGCCTCGACGTCGACCTGCTCGTCGTGCTGAACGACAACGACATGTCGATCTCGGAGAACGTCGGCGCCCTGTCGAACTACTTCGCGAGGCTGCTCTCGGGCCGCATGTACTCGCACCTGCGCGCCGGCGGCAAGAGAGTGCTGCGCAAGATGCCCTCCGCCTGGGAACTCGCGCGCCGTTCCGAGGTACACGCCAAGGGCATGGTGCTGCCCGGCACGCTATTCGAGGAACTCGGGTTCAACTACATCGGGCCGATCGACGGCCACGACGTCGGCGCCCTCGTGGCCACGCTCGGCAACATGAGGAGCCTTCCCGGGCCGCAGTTCCTGCACGTCGTCACGCAGAAGGGCAAGGGCTTCGCGCCAGCCGAGGCCGACCCGATCAAGTGGCACGGGCCGGGCCCCTACGATCCGGCGAGCGGCACGCTTTACAAGGAGCAGGCCGCCGGCCCCACCTATTCGCAGGTGTTCGGCAATTGGCTCTGCGACATCGCGGAGCAGGACGCGCGCTTCGTCGGGATCACGCCGGCGATGCGCGAGGGCTCCGGCATGGTCGAGTTCGAGCAGCGGTTTCCGGAGCGCTACTTCGACGTCGCGATCGCCGAGCAGCACGCGGTCACGCTCGCGGCCGGCCTCGCCTGCGACGGCATGCGACCCGTGGTCGCGATCTATTCGACCTTCCTGCAGCGCGGCTACGACCAGCTGATCCACGACGTCGCGCTGCAGCGCTTGCCGGTCGTGTTCGCGATCGACCGCGCCGGGCTCGTCGGCGGCGACGGCGCGACCCACCAGGGCGTCTTCGACCTCACGTACCTGCGCTGCGTGCCGAACATGGTCGTCATGGCGCCGGCCGACGAGAACGAGTGCCGGCAAATGCTCTACACCGCGGGCCAGCTCGACCTGCCGGCGGCGGTGCGTTACCCGCGCGGTCGCGGCCCCGGCGTCCCGGTCGAGACGACGATGCAGGCACTCCCGCTCGGCCAGGCCGAGCTGCGCCGTCACGGCGGCAGCGGACTCGCCCTGCTCGCCTTCGGCACGATGGTCGAGGCTGCGCGTCCGACTGCCGAGGCGCTGGACGCGACGCTCGTAAACATGCGCTTCGTGAAGCCGATCGACGAGGCGCTCATCGCCGAGGTCGCGGCGAGCCATCGCGCGATCGTCACGCTCGAGGAGAACGCGATTGCCGGCGGCGCGGGTTCGGCGGTGCTGGAAGTGCTCCAGCGCCTCGGCAGCACGGTTCCCGTGCTCCAGGTCGGCGTCCCGGATGCGTTCGTCGAGCACGGTTCTCGCGAGGACAACCTGGCTGCTGCCGGGCTCGACCCGCCAGGGGTGCGCGCGATCATCGAGCGATTCTGGCGCGGCCAGGGTATCGCGCGGGCACGGCCCGCGGGCTAATCAGGACCAATATGGTATGATTTCCGCATGAATGCGAAGACCGCGGGGTCCGTCGTCAGCCCGATCATCGAGGACGTGCAGGGGCGCGCCGACACGCGGCGCCTGCCGATCGACCGTGTCGGCATCAAGGACATCTACCACCCGGTTCGGGTCAAGGACCGCTCGGGCGGCGAGCAACACACGATCGCCAACTTCAACATGTACGTGCACCTGCCCCACAACTTCAAGGGCACGCACATGTCGCGCTTCGTCGAGATCCTGAACGAGCGCGAACGCGAGATTTCCGTCGAGTCGTTCAACCGGATGCTGACGGAGATGACCTCGCGCCTGGATTCCCAGGCGGGCCACCTCGAGATGACCTTCCCGTACTTCGTCATGAAACGGGCGCCGGTCACCGGCGTGCAGAGCCTGCTCGACTACCGGGCGACGCTCGCCGCCGAGATCCAGGACGGGCACATCGAGACCTGGCTGAAGGTGCTGGTGCCGGTGACCAGCCTGTGCCCCTGCTCCAAGCAGATTTCGGACTACGGCGCCCACAACCAGCGCTCGCACCTGACGATCTCGGCAAAGATCGCCGAGCACGTGTGGCTCGAGGAATTGATCGAGGTGGCCGAGTCCGAGGGGAGCTGCGAGCTGTACGGGATCCTGAAGCGCCCCGACGAGAAGTTCGTGACCGAGCGCGCCTACGACAACCCCAAGTTCGTCGAGGACATCGTGCGGGACATCGCGACGCGGCTCAATGCCGACGACAGGATCCGGTCGTACGTCATCGAGGCCGAGAACTTCGAGTCGATCCACAACCACTCGGCGTACGCGCGCATCGCGCGCGACAAAGACGAGAAGCCGGCCGGATCGGAACGCTGATCGGGGCTGGCCGGGGCACCTCCGCTCGCGCCGGAACTTTATGCGCTCGCCTCGGGCCCCGGCCAGCCCCGGTGAACGTCCCATCCCGCGGCTTCCGGCCGTTCAGGCGCAAGCGCGCATCTTTCGCAGAATGGTGGCGAGTCGGCGCGCGCCCGCAGAATGGTGAATCCACGTGACGGGTTGACCGGCGGCGCGCCGGGTCCCGAGCGAGTGAGTGTCCGATCTTCCGAACGAGCGAGGGAGCCCGGCGCGCCGCCGGTCAGCTTGCTACGCGGGACTCGCCGTTCTGCAGGCGCGAGATCAGCGCCTTGAGGAATACCTTGTTGAAGCGCAGCTGGCAGGCCGACGAGGCCTGCTCGAGGAGCGTCGAGCTGACGCGCAGGATGGTGACGTCCTCGCCGGCAACCACCGCGGCCTGGCGCTTGGCGCCACGCAGGTAACTCGTCTCGCCGAAGCAGTCGCCGGCCTCGAGCCTGCCGACCACGGCTCCGTCGCGGTCGACGCGGCAGCTGCCGGTCACGATCACGTAGAAGCGGTCGTCGATGCCGCCCGCCCGGACGATCTCGTCGCCCGGTGCGTGCCGCTGCCAGGTGCCGGCGCGCAACACCTCCCAGATCTCGTTCGACGAGAAGTCGTGGAAGAACTTGAGGCGCCGCAGCAGGTTGAAGTGCTCCTGGCGGTCGCTGCGGTCGGTTTCCTTGCGCTGCTGCGCGTGCACGCGCGCGATTGCGTTGGCGAACTCGGCGCCGTTCGGGTAGCGCTTTTCCGGCTCCTTGTGCATCGCGGTGGCAACCATGGTCTCGAGCTCCGGCGCGAGATCGGGGCGGATCGACAGCATCGGCGCCGGCGTCGCGTAGACGATCTGGTGCAGGAGCTTCGCCAGCGCCCCGGCGCGGAACGGCCGGTGCCCGGTGAGCAGCTCGTACATCACCGCGCCCAGCGAGTAGAGGTCGGAGTGGTTCGTCAGCTCGAGCGACTGGACCTGCTCGGGCGACATGTAGCTCGGGCTGCCGGCGATGCCCTCGATGCGGGAAAAATCGGCGTCGTTGTGCAGCGCGATGCCGAAGTCGATCAGCCTGAGGTCGCTGTCGGTCGTCAGCATCAGGTTGCTCGGCTTGATGTCGCGGTGGATGACGCCGCGCGAATGCGCGTAATGCAGCGCCTTGGCGCACTTGAACATGAGCGTCAGCACGTCCTCGACCGGCAGCAGGTTGTCGGGCCGCGTGTAGGCCGAGAGCGTGCGCGCTCCGTGGATGAATTCCGTGACCACGTAGTAGTAGCCGCTCTCCTCGCCGGCGTCGTAGATCGGCATGATGTTCGGGTGCTGCAGCATCCCCACCATGTGCGCCTCGGAGAGGAACATCTTGCGCGCGACCTTCGCCCGCGCCGGGTCGTCGTCGGCAGCGATGCGATACGCCTTGATCGCGATGTCGCGCCCGTAATAGGAGTCGTGCGAGAGGTAGACGGTGCCGGTCGAGCCGCGCCCGACCTCGCGGATCACGTCGTACTTGCCGATCTTCTCGCCCATGCCGTCCGCGCCGTCGGCGGGCCGCATGATGGTCGGCACGGTTGCGATTGCGATGGCCGGCTCCTCGTGGACAGCTCCGGCGCGCGGGTGCCGCCGAATCGACCACGAGGATATTTAGTCAAGAGACCCGGAACCGTGAACCGGATCGCGCTTCACCGGGAGCCCGGCGGCCCTCCCGCGAAGTGGTCGAAACCGTGACCGGCATCTCGCTCGACGGGGTCTCCGTCGACGCGTACCCCCTCCGCTTCCGCGATCGCGCCGATTCGCTTCAGCACGACACCGGCGTCGATGGACGCGAGCTGCGCGCGGTGCCCGGGGTCGGCGCTGAAGAGCAGCTCGTAGTCGTCGCCGCCACCGAGCGCGTATGCCAGCCGCGCGTCCGGCGGCGCCACCGAGCACAGGCCCGCGGACAACGGCAGCTCGCGGCTCTCGATGTCGGCGCCGACGCCGCTCGCCGCGCACAACTTTGAAAGGTCCCCGGCGAGGCCGTCGGACACGTCGATGCAGGCGGTCGCGATGCCGCGCAGCGCGAGCCCGAGCGCGACCCGCGCCTGCGGCAGCTGGAACCGGGCGAGCAGCGCGTCGCGCGCCCGCCCCTGCGCGTTCAGCCGGCCCTGCAGGATGGCAAGCCCGGCCGCCGCGTCGCCCGGCGTCCCACTCACCCACAGGTCGTCGCCGGCGCGCGCGCCCTCGCGCAGGAGAGCCTGGCCCGGCGGCACGACCCCTGCGAGCGCGACCGAGACGGTGAGCGGACCGCGGGTCGTGTCCCCGCCCACCACGGCGACACCGTGGCGGCGCGCAAGGGTGTCGAGCCCCGCGGAAAAACCAGCGAGCCAGTGTTCGTCCGCCGACGGCAGCGTGACGCCGAGCAGCGCCCAGGCCGGCTCGGCGCCCATGGCGGCGAGGTCGGAGAGATTGACCGCGAGCGCGCGGTGGCCGACGAAGCGGGCGTCGAAGCCGGCCGGGAAGTGCGCGCCCTCGACGAGCGTGTCGAGCGCAAACACGAGGGCGCCGCCCGCGGGCGCCGCGATGAGCGCACCGTCATCGCCGACGCCGGCCAGGACATCCTCGCGGCGCGCGCCGCGGCGCGTGAAGAACCGTTCGATCAGCTCGAATTCGCTCGCGGGCATCGCCAGGGTCACTCCGTGCGGACCAATTCACCGCGCTCGGCGCCGCGGTGGGCGCGCGAGGCACGGTCGAGCACGGCGTTGACGTAGCGGTACCCGTCGGTCGCGCCGAAGCGCTTGGCGAGCTCGATGCCCTCGTTGATGACCACGCGGTATGGAACCTCGGGACGGGACATGAGTTCCCACACGCCGAGCGCGAGGATCGCGTGCTCCACCGGGTCGAGCCGGCCGGGCTCGATGTCCGAATGCCGGGCAAGCTCGGCTTCGATGCCGCCGTCGTCCGCGCAGACGGCCTTCACGGCCGCGCGGAAATAGTCGGGATCGACACGCGCATGCTCGGGGGTTGCGGCGAACTGCGCAATGAGCTCGGCAGCAGGCTGGCGCCCGAGCTGCCACTGGTAGAGCGCCTGCACCGCCAGCCGGCGCGCGGCCCCCCGCGCCTTCGATTGCTCGCGACCGGAGGCGCGCATCGGCCTAACCCAGCTTGCGCAGGAGGTTCGCGAGCTCGATCGCCGCACAAGCGGCGTCGGCGCCCTTGTTGCCCTCGCTGCCGCCGGAGCGCGCAAGCGCCTGTTCTTCGTTCTCGGTGGTCAGCACGCCGAAGGCGACCGGTACGCCGGTCTCGTCCGCGACCCGCGCGAGCCCGGCGGCACACTCCCCGGCGACGTAGTCGAAGTGCGCGGTCTCGCCGCGGATCACCGCGCCGAGCGCGACCACCGCGTCGAAGCGGCCGGACGCCGCGATGCGCCGCACCACGGGCGGCAGGTCGAACGCCCCCGGCACGCGGACGAGCTCGAGGCCCGATCTCGGCGCGCCGCGCGCGACGAGCGCGTCCACCGCGCCCGCGACCAGGCGATCGACGACAGACTCGTTGAAGCGCGACGCGACGAGCGCGATGCGCAGGTCGCCGACCCGCAGGTCGCCCTCGACAATGCGAATCGCGTCCACGCCGCGAGTATATCAGGCGGGGCAACGCTCACTCCTCGTATCCGGTGACCTCGAGGCCGAACGCGGTGATGCCGAGAAGCTGGCGCGGCGCCGACAACACGCGCATGCGGCTGACGCCGAGGTCGCGCAGGATCTGTGCGCCGATTCCGTAGGTGCGCAGCACCGCGCCGGGCGCCGCGTCCGCGCCGTGCTCGTGCGCGCCAGCGCCGACGATGTCCTCAGGCGTCTCCTCGGGTCGCAGCACGACGACGATGCCGTGCGGCTCGCGCGCGATCCGGGCAAGCGCCGCAGCGAGCGTCCAGCCCGTGTGCTCGCCGCGGATGCCGATCAGGTCGCGCGGCGTGTCCCTGACGTGCACCCGCACCAGCGGCGGCTCCGCGCCCGCCTCGCCGCGCACCAGCGCGACGTGCAGCCGGCCGTGCACGCGGTCCACGTACCAACGCATGCGGAACGGCCCGGCCCCGGTCTCGACCATGCGGTCTGCGACGCACTCGATCGAGCTCTCCTTGCTGAGCCGGTAGCGGATGAGGTCGGCGATCGTGCCGATGACGAGGCCGTGCTCCGCGGCGAAGCGCTCGAGCTCGGGCCGCCGCGCCATCGTACCGTCGTCGTTCAGCACCTCGACGATCACCGCGGCCGGCTCGAATCCGGCGAGCCGCGCGAGGTCGCAGCCCGCCTCGGTGTGGCCGGCCCGCGTCAGCACACCGCCCGGCCGCGCCATCAGCGGGAACACGTGGCCGGGCTGGCGCAGGTCCTCGGGCCGCGCTTCCGGCGCAACCGCCGCGCGCACCGTGCGCGCGCGGTCCTGCGCGGAGATGCCGGTGGTGACTCCCTGGGCCGCCTCGATGCTCACGGTGAAATTCGTCCCGTGCCGGTCCTCGGCCTCGCGCACCATCAGCGGCAGGCGCAGCCGCCGGCAGCGATCCTCCGTCAACGTCAGGCAGATGAGGCCGCGGCCATGGCGGGCCATGAAATTGATGTCCTCGGGCCGCGCGCAGGCTCCGGCCATGACAAGGTCGCCCTCGTTCTCCCGGTCCTCGTCGTCCATGACCACGACCATGCGGCCCGCGGCAAGCTCGGCCAGCAGCTCTTCGATCGTGTTCATCGCGCCTCCCGCGCTTCCAGGAGACGGTCGAGGTAGCGCGCGACGAGGTCGACCTCGAGGTTCAATCTGCGCCCGGCGGCAAGATCGCCGAGTGTCGTGACCGATCGCGTGTGCGGCACGAGCGTCACCTCGAAGCTGCGGCCTGCGACGCGGCCCACGGTCAGGCTGACGCCGTCAAGCGTCACCGATCCCTTTTCCGCGATGAAGCGCGCGAGCGCGGCCGGTGCTTCGACCGTCGCCTGCAGCGCGCCGTCCGCTTCGCGGCAGTCGCGCACGCCGGCGACGCCGTCCACATGCCCGGTGACCAGGTGCCCGCCGAGCGCGGCGCCCGCAGCGAGCGCCGGTTCGAGATTCACGGCACTGCCCGGGACCGACGCGCCGAGTGTCGTGCGCGAGAGCGTCTCGCCCGAGAGATCCGCATCGAACCGGCTGCCTTCCACGGCGGTGAGCGTGAGGCAGACGCCCGAGACCGCAACGCTGTCGCCGACAGCCCAGCCAGCGGTCGCCCGCGCACCGGCGTCGATCGTTAGCCGGCGCGCGCTCCCGGCCGCGTGCACGGCGACGACCCTTCCGACGGCGGTCACGAT